>JAWXAN010000030.1 GCA_034439475.1 Candidatus Zixiibacteriota bacterium | reverse complement strand
GTTCCGGAGCCATAGGCACCGACGGCGTGGGCGATGTCCACCTCGTTTGGGGCGCTAACTTTGGTTCGCTTGCTAATCTGACCAAACAGTCTGACCGTGCGCGTCTGGAAATCCTCCTGTCGTCGGGTGTCATTGCTGTTCCGTTTGGTTCGCCTGCCGACACGGTGATCACGTTCGAAGGAATGTACACCAACACCGGTTGTACCCCTCTTATCGTCAGCCTGACAGCGAATATTGCCTCAAACGGCACGATTCCGCTTACGCCAGGTAATGGCGGTAACATTACTTCCGTCCGTTCTTCAGTTGCCGGAAATGCCGCATCTCTTGCGAATCGTCTGACTGCTAATAACTGGAAATACCTCCCGGGTGTTGAAGAGGTTGCTGGTGACGAGAACGTCAACACTTTTGCGACCCGCGACAATGTTGAGCGCTCAGATCGCAATCGTGCCGCTCTTGCCACCCCGGCTTTCTTGAACGAAAACGGAACCTACCCAGGTGACGTATTTGTTCCTGCCGGTGGCGGCATTGTGTTGGCTCCTGGCGATACCGCTGGTATCTCCGTGCATGCCAATGGTCCGCTTGTCAATCGTGGTCCGAACAACTTCTTTGTGGAGTTCACCCTTCACAATGATCCGGACTACTTCCTAAACACTACGTTGAAAGTTCCGCAAGTCTTCTTGACTCTCGTTGGTGGATGTCTCCTTGACTCAACCATCCTGAATTTTGGAGTCGGCGGCGCCAATACGCAAATCGTTTGGGGCGCTGGTCGTGTCGCTGAAAGCGGTCACGGCTGGAATATCGGCGGTGACGGTGGTTCTGTCTACCAAGGCGCGTATGTCTATGGTGTCAGCAAGCATCGTCTTGCCACGAGTTGCGGAGACTGGACTGGCGCTGGCCCTGAAGCCGACTGGATTTCCATGCAGCCGGATCCGAACTATTGCGATGGAGATTGCAAGCCTGCGCTTAGCACCAACATCTCACTCGGTTCGATCACTGCTGATGGATTTACTTATACGCCGATCCTTGGTAACATGATCTGCAAGTCCTACATTGATTCTGTACAGAATTTCACTGTCGGAGCTAACTGGCAGTGGGAATATACTGCTAACAATTCCGCATCCGCTCCGTTTGATAACGATTCTACCATGGGCTTGGGAGCCAATACCCGTACTATCGGCGCACTCAATGTGACGACAGCTACCGGTACGCTTCTGAATAATGGCACAATCGAAATCATGAACTTCACCAACCGCAACGCCACTCCGATCAATGGGTGGAAGATGTGGTCGATGATGGATTATGACATCGGCACAGACACAACTATCTACAGACCTGAAATCTCAACTGGCTGGTCCGCCAAAGCGAATGCCGCTGGCCCAGTAGGTTGGGGTATGGTCAAGATTCCGTTTGGTTGTGGATACACACCGATGAAGAACGCATATGCTCTGGATGCAACCCAGGCGCAATTCACAGACGCTATCTATTGGGATTCTGCCTATGGCTATGCCTCGTTGCCTCCTGGCAACTATGGTCAGAATGTCTCAACGGCTCCTCAAGATCAGGAAGGTCAATGGACTTTCGCAGAGAATGACTTTGCTGGTAACGGCACGCTTTCTCTCGCGATTGTAAACTTCCGTCTTGCTGGACTCGTGGATGCACGGTTAGCTTCCAACTATGGCGCAATCGCAAACCTGTTTAACAAGTTTGCTGGTTTTGGTCGTGGCGATGTCAACAATGACAATGCTATCAACCTCGCCGACGTCATCTATCTTGCCGAATCTGCTAACGGTTTCCCGGGTCAACCCGGACCGATTCCGTTCGCACACCTTGGTGATGTGAATGCCAGTGGCGGCGCTGCAAATGTGGCTGACGTGGCCTATTTGATTGATTACTACTTCGGTTACGGACCTTGTCCGTCTGGAGCCTTCGTATTCTAATCAGATAGTTGACGTTTACGTCATATATCGAGAGGCGGGGAAGCAATTCCCCGCCTCTTTTTATTGTGTAGCAAAATCGTTCCGGATGGTATAATTGAAGGCATGAGTGATATTATAAAACAGCAAGAGACCGCGCTCATCGAGCAGATGGTGAGCGATTTATTTATTGTTGAAAGCTCGTATCAGGACGGTGAGCAGACCACGCTCTCGCTCACGCCGAGGTATGACCGAATTCGGACAGAAGCGATGCTTGTTGACCGGCTGAAACATTCGGGGTACGACTTTACGGTCAAGCAGACCGAGCCTCTGTTTATTGTGACGGTGAGCAAGACCAGAGGCTGGCATATCCCCCGGTTGAATATCATACTTTTTATCATCACGCTCTTCTCGGTTTATTTTGTCCCTATATTTTTGCGGAACCTGCCATCGGCGCTGGCCTTAGTCCAACCGACAGCGGGGGATGGCTCGCTGTCATTTACAGAAGAAGCCGGTCTTGTTGCAAAGGCAATCTCGGAAGCATCGCAGACGACTATCGGGCAGATAGCTGAGGGGAGAGGGTTTGAGTTTACTGTGGCTATTATTTCGATACTGTTGATCCATGAGATGGGGCATTTTCTGGCCGGTCGGAGACGGGGGATTGTCACTTCGTGGCCGTATTTTATTCCGGCGCCAAATATTATTGGGACATTTGGGGCGGTCATAAAATCGAAGTCTCCGTTTTGGAACAGAAGGGACCTGATTGAGGTCGGCGCGGCGGGCCCGATTGCCGGTTGGGTTGTCGCTATGGGCTGGCTGGTGTATGGTTTGGCGAACAGTCAGGTGCTCCCGGCTGAGGCATTTTCGACCAGTGAAATGGCATTTTCACTTGAGGGAGAATCATTGCTCATGCAGACACTCGCGCCGCTTCTTGTTGGGGATGCTCCGAGTGGATATTTTTATCTATTCACCGAGGCGGCATTCGCTGGTTGGGTCGGATTGCTGGTGACGGCGATGAATATGCTTCCGATTGGCCAATTCGATGGCGGGCATATTGCGTATGGATTATTGCGCAATAGACAGTATGCCTTTGGCTGGATGGCGATGGCGGGATTGATAGTGATGGGGTTTGAATCTCAGATGTGGTGGCTGTTTGCGGCCTTTGGGTTGTTTTTTGGCGTCGCTCACCCACCAACGCTGGACGATAACCGAAAACTAAGCCGGACATCGGTTATAATGGGAATTGTCTCGCTGGTGATTTTGATTGTGTCGTTTACGCCTGTGCCGTTTCGGTGAGAATAATTTTTTGCAGTAAATCTATATCGATTGGTCTGTTATACCATTGCTGGAGGCTCTTTCCGTTTTCGAGGATGACTTCGAGGAAAACGACCACGACGCTTGCGTCGAATTGGGTGCCTGAATGGGCGATTAGTTCAAGGACGGCGGTCTCAAACGATGCCCCTTTGCGGTAGGGCCTGTCCGAGACGATGGCATCAAAGGTATCGGCTACCGCCAGCAGACGACCCTCGAATGGTATCTCTTCTCCTTTTAGGCCATCGGGATAGCCATTGCCGTCGTAACGCTCATGGTGGGAAATAATATATGGCACCGCCGGGGCAAAGAGGTCGATATGTCTGACGATTTTGAGGCCGACGGTGGGATGTTTCATCATCTGTTTCCACTCTTCATCGGTGAGCTTGCCGACTTTGTTGAGGACGGCATCGGGCACGCCGATTTTGCCGATATCGTGCAGGGTACAGCCGACGGTGAGATGATCGATTTGTTTTTCGCTCCAGTTCATCTTGCGAGCGATGAGTTCGGCCAGTTTCAATACGCGATCGGTGTGACCTGCGGTGTAGGGGTCGCGGGCCTCAATGGCGTTGGCAAGGGCATGGATAGCTTGCAGATATGATGTGCGAAGATCATAATAGAGATTGCTGGCAGTGATAGCCGAAGCGGCGGAGTTTGTGAGAATGGTGAGGATGTCGAATTGTCCCGGTGTTATCCGGCCAAACCATGAGATTGTTTGGAGGTTGATAATACCACAGATGGCAGTATCGATAACAATTGGTTTACTGATTAGCTGAATCGACTTCTCCTGAGCCGCTACAGTGATTCGTGTGGTTTGAACCTGTGTCTCAAAGCTCTGGTCTGCAAGGATTTGGCGAACCGATGTCAAGTCCAGCACTGCGGCTTCGGCAGTTTTCGAGTCCGCATCGCACAAAGTGCCTGCGACCTCATGCGTTTTTGGATTTACCCTTATAAACGCCGCCGCTGTAGCCCCTAATTCAACCTTGCATGACCTGAGGATAAGTCTGAGGTAGTCATCAACATTCTCTGTCACTGCGTAGGAGTTTGCTGCCCGGAGAAAATCGACTTGAGCCTCGAGATGTAACTTGTCACGCAAAATCTTTTGATGAGCCAAGCCTCGAGCGATGGTGGCTTTGAGAACTTCGAGTTTGAAGGGCTTCACAAGAAAATCATATGCTCCCTGTGTGAGCACTGCGATGGCGGTTTGTACTGTGGGATGGGCGGTCATGAGGATTGTCACAGCATCAGAATGGTGGGCCATTGTCGTCTCAAGAATCTGCAGGCCGGTGTGCTCGCCCATCATGAGATCGGTCAGGACAAGATCAATTTGATTGTCAGCAATAAAATCAAGCGCGATCAACGGGTCGTTGAAAGCCGTAACCCCATATCCCTCACCGGAGAGCGACTCAAGCATAACATCGCAGATGTATTTCTCATCATCGACGACGACGATTTGAACTGACGAGTTTGATGACATCGATGCCCTTTCGAAGTAATAGTCTTAGCTACTATCGGACAGACGCTGAAAAAGAAAATCGGAAAATGTTCTTTTGTATGATATTTGAGCCATGATTGTTGTTTTAGCGGAAGGAACACCATACAAGTAAAAGGGTCAAGTTCGGACATAATACTCTCGCGAGCCGCGCTATTACCGTTCAATCAGCCAGTGTCCTCCGCAGTGAATGGATGCGGTGGGCGCTGGAATATCTTTTGGAATCAATGCGTTGAGATAGAACCTCGGTCTCAATGCGACCAAACAAGACCGCTATAGTTTTACCCTTCAGTCACTTGCAAGGTTTTAAGAATCAAAAAATCTTATCCAGAAGGGAGGAGAGTAAAATGTCCAGAGGAGAAACTGCATGAACATTTTTGTAACTGTTTTTTTATTGACTAGTCTCAATGCCTATGGTATTATTTCAATAGAAGAGTGTAGAAGAATCAGAAGGCATAAGTTGCTGAGAAATAAATGGAGGTGTTGTCTATCTTGTTTAGTTAATTTTTTTTGATTTCGAAGCTGAAATATAATTATTTTTTTGACATTGGAATGGAGGCACGAAGAAAGATGAAGTGCAAATTGATATTGTTATTATGCTTGGGGCTTTTCCTGTTCGCTGGTTCGTCATTCGCCCAGGACACAGCACCCCCCGACACGGTCATCCTTGTGATTACACCGCCTGTTGCATCAGGACTGAATTTCAAGCTGACGGGTGAATTATACTTTTTTACGACCCCACAGGATGTTGTTAGCGCCTCGATGGGCTTTAAGTGGTTCGAGCCCAATCTAACCTTAGATTCGGCCGTAGCTTCACCTCTTGCGGTAAACGCATTTAATCTGAGCCGATTTCTGTATCCCAACAATAATATCGATTCTGCGAACTCACAGAATCGTTTTGTTTTTGGAGGCGCTAGAATTTCTGGAAACGGATTGCTTGCAAGTAACGCTCGGAAATTAATTGCGACGTATTACTTTACGCTCTCTCC
The DNA here is from genome assembly GCA_034439475.1 of Candidatus Zixiibacteriota bacterium. Taxonomy (NCBI): domain Bacteria; kingdom Pseudomonadati; phylum Candidatus Zixiibacteriota; species Candidatus Zixiibacteriota bacterium. The sequence continues at coordinate 9,170 of JAWXAN010000030.1, read as the reverse complement.
CGGCCCTGGCCTACTTCCAATAATTGATTTTGACACGTCGACCTTCTCTTCAGGCACGATATTTAAGTTAGTAGGGAATCCAGGCGTCACCATCGTTCCTCAGTTTAACGATCCGACACCAGTAGGAAACCCGCTCGGGATAATACAGACCGGAGACGGAATCAATCTGCCTGGAAAGTTTGCCCTTAATCAGAATTATCCTAATCCATTTAATCCAAAGACCATAATTTCCTTCGACCTACCCAAGGGTGGCGATTATACTTTGACCATCTATAATGTCGCAGGACAGGCTGTTGAAGAAATTAACAACTCTTCTCTTCCTGGTAAAGTTGTGTATGAATGGAACGCCACACGATATGCATCTGGAGTATATTTCTACAAAGTTGTCTCGGGAGAACATACTGCGACTAAGAAGATGATGCTTCTTAAGTAAGATTGTGTCCTCAAGATTTTTTTTACAAGCCCCGCTCTCCAGCGGGGTTTTTTTTATTTACCTTTTTTCGACGCCAATAAAGATTTAATTGAACCTGATTTGACGTTGTAAGTTATTATGTATATTTGATTTACACGATTTATATTGACATGAGCAAATGGTTGTGCTATTATGAGTGCTTGATTTGGTCATAAAAAAATTCGTAACATATTGAAAGACAAGGCTTTATATGCTCGGGGTTATCGGAAATAAGTTCTCCATCGGAAAAGAAACATACGAACCATTCTCAGCTGAATTACACTATTTTCGTATTGATAAGCGATACTGGTCTATCTGCTTTGAGCGAATAAAGAAGGCCGGATTCCGTATAATCTCGACAGCTGTGCCATGGAATATCCATCAAAGCGACAGCCGCGGAGTCGATTTTAACGGCTTTGATGACCCAAAGAAAGACCTCGTGGTTTTCCTTGAGTTAGCCCGAGAATTTGGTTTCAAAGTCATTTTGCGTCCCGGCCCATGGGTGGCAGGACAGGTCAAATTTGGGGGACTTCCCAAATTTATCTTCAACGACAGTAAAGTTTTAGCGAGAGACGCCGCTGGCGCCGAAGTAAAACTTCGCGATGATTTTGGGGTAGAGGGGGGCTCTTTGCCAAGTTACCTTCATCCTAATTTCCAGTTCTTTCTCCGCAATTACTTTAAGGCATTTATAGAGACGACCAAAAATTATGTCCATCCCCGCGGTCCTGTTTTCATGGTAGAACTTGATTATGAAACCTCTTTCGGGCGGAATCTTGATCCGGCCTCAGCCGATTACAATCCCGATGTTCTCGCCGCGCACTATCCCTCCTTTTTGGAGAAGAAATATCAGGATGTTAAGGTTCTGAATAACCTCTATAAAGAAAAGAATGCTGATTTCGAGCATGTTGACCCGCCTCGTAAGTTCACCGATTTGGAATCCAAAAATTATCCTAAAGTCCTCGATTGGTTTAGGTTCCGTGAATATATACTCAACACTTACCTGGAATCGCTTGAGGACATCTTCAAAACCTACACCGTTGAGCCGCTGATGTTCAGGTCACTTTATTTTCGTCCGGGCGATTTGATTCCCGCATTTAATCTTGTTCCCGTAGACCGCGCGCCGTTCCTCGGAAGCAATGTCTTCCCCGAAGGGAGTTATTTTGATCTGGTCAACAAGGCCCGCTTTCTCAAGGCCGAGTACGGCTTTGCCTTTGCCGCTTCATTCGCCTCTGGTCAGGCTGCCGAAGACCCCGAGCGGGAAGAAAGTATCGCTCCAATTTCGAATAATACGCGAAGATTTTATTATGCGAGCGGAATTGCGGCCGGGTTCAAGGGACTCAACCACTATATGTTTGTCAATCGCGATCACTGGCATGGCGCGCCTCTTAACAACGACGGAACGGTCACCGATGGCTTTGAGACCGCCAAGAATTTCAACACGACACTTTCAACCGTCGATTTCGATGAGATGGCTGCCGATCCCGAGATTGCCGTACTCGGGAACCGCTTATACTATTGGCTCCGTGAAGCCCCGTCGCCAAAAGAATTTCCCTACATTCAGAAGCTCCTGGATGATTCCACAGTCGGATTCTGCCGCGATCTGATGCGACTCAAGCTCACTTATGGCGTCCGCGAAAATCGCGACTACGAGTCGATGAAGAAATACAAAATGATCTTTGTCCCGACCACCGATGTCATGTCCGAGCGCGACCAGGAAGGGCTGGTGGAACTGTCCAAATCGGGTGTGATTCTTATGCTCTGCGGATTGATGCCGCGCTTCGATGAAGAGCTAAAGCCCTGCGCGGTCCTTTCGAATCATTTTCGAATCAAGACCGTACTGGACTACCATATCGGCACGGTCACTCATAAAAACGGCTCATTCCCGGCCTATGTCTATTCTTCGATTCGCTCGACCGATGAAGGTAAAGTCAAGAAAATCGCGACAGTGGATTCAAAAATTGTCGCTATCTGCTCATCCCGCTTTAAGGGATGTATGTATCTTTTTACATTCGATCTGGCTTCGGGCGGTAACCATCAAAAGCTTTCGTTTATCGAGTCCGTCCTTGCCGGGGAAGGGATTGTCTCGCCCTTTTCCTGCAGTGACCCATCGGTAGATGTTTCATTTCTGAAAAAAGAGGGCCAAGGACTGCTTACTATCGCTGTGCCGCCGCCGGGAGAACTCTCTGATGGTTTCGAAGGGAATCAAAAGGAGATTATTATCCGCGTCGATCTGAAAGCGGTCGGAATGAATACGCCAAATGTCAAACTGACCAACATTCTCGAAGGCGAAACGACCACGCCGATCAAGACGACCGCCAAAGACCTCAAGACCGGGTTGTCATTTATGATAAACTATCCTGATGGAGCGATATACCTGGTCGAAAAACGATAACTATCCACTCGGAGTTTTATTAATAATGCTTCGCCGCAGTTCAATTTTTTCTCTGCCATCGGCAGCGACACTGTTAGTTGCGGCGTTTCTTTTTGCCTGTCAAGGCGTTTCCGTCCGCAACCATTACTCGCATGGAGCGGTGGCATCGACGTCTCCAATAGCCTCCTCTGTTGGGCGAGAGATAATGGAAAGCGGCGGCAATGCATTTGATGCCGCGATTGCCGTCTCCTTTGCGCTGGCTGTCGTCTATCCCCAGGCCGGCAATATCGGCGGCGGAGGCTTTGCTGTTATTCGCGATGGGAAATCAGGAAATATCTCGACGCTGGATTTTCGCGAGACTGCCCCATTAACGGCATTCGAAACAATGTTCCTCGACTCAGCCGGCGATGTCATCGAAGGTCTTTCCACTTCAGGCGCAAAATCGGCCGGTGTGCCCGGGAGCGTCGCGGGACTGCATGGGCTATGGAAAAAACATGGAAGGCTTTCGTGGAGTGAACTCTTAGCCCCGGCAATCAAACTTGCCGATACAGGTTTTCTGGTCGATTCATTTTTAGTCCATGAACTGATCGAACAAAAAGATTCGTTGTCATTTTTTCCTGAGAGCAAAGAGATATTTTTTCCGACAGACAAAGCCCTCAAGACCGGCGAGCGGTTTGTTCAAAAAGATTTGTCGGCAACATTATCAGCGATAGCCGCGGAAGGTCCCGATGGTTTTTACCGCGGACGTGTGGCAGCGCTCATTGATTCCTCTATGCGCCGCCATGGCGGCGTAATCAGTGAGGAAGACCTTGCGAGGTACGCCCCGGTTTGGAGAGAGCCGACTCATATCAAGTTTGATTCGCTCGATATCTATACTATGGCTCCGCCGAGTTCGGGCGGCATTATTATCGGGCAAATTCTGAAACTAATTGAACCGTTCGAACTTTCCGGCTACCGTCCGCATTCATCGGAATATATTCATCTCTTCAGCGAAGCCTGTCGGCTCGCATTTGCCGACCGTGCGGAGCATTTGGGCGACCCGGAGTTTTACCGCGTTCCAAATGGACTTCTTGACTCCACATATTTGAACTCGCGAAGAAAACTAATCATACCCGAGCGCGCTGGCAACTCGGGGGAGATTTCCGCCGGTAGGCAAGAAGTTACGGAATCAGAACAAACAACTCACATTTCTGTATGTGACAGCGCGGGGAACATGGTCGCGCTGACGACCACAATAAATGGAAGTTTCGGTTCGCGTCTGGTTGTGGACGGCGCTGGATTTCTTCTCAATAACGAGATGGATGATTTTTCGATCAAGCCTGGCCATCCGAATATCTATGGGCTGGTTGGAGGAGAAGGGAACAAAGTCGAGCCGGGGAAACGAATGCTATCGTCGATGTCACCGACGCTTGTCCTAAAACATGGCAAGCCGTTTTTGATTCTTGGTTCATCGGGCGGTTCGAAAATTATCACGACTGTCGCACAGGCAATTATTGCCATCACTCGTTTCAGTATGGAAATCTCGGATGTCGCAAAACTTGGACGTTTCCACCATCAGTGGGTGCCGGATAAAATCTACTTGGAAGAGAAGACTTTTGATATGGATACAAAACAGACCTTGATTCGGTATGGTCATAATATAGAAGAACGCACTCGATATAGCGATCTACAGATAATTCACATAGAAGAAAACGGGATGATGACTGCGGCTTCGGATCCGCGCAATGGCGGACAGCCGGATGGATTTTAGGCAACGGGGTTGCCGAGAGAAGATGACAATTCGTCATTGCGGGGAGCGCCTTCTTAGGCTTGACCCTCTACGGCGGGTCCGCACGAATATTTTCGATATTGGTAGGTCGATACCTTCCCAGGTCTCGACGTCTTTAAGTCAACTGATTGAGACAATACTGGCTACCGGCCTTCGCCGGTACGACATTAACAAGTGAGTCGAAGCGAGGTGTCCCGCTTTGAGGGCAAATCCACTTCAATGTCATTCCGGCGCAGGCCGGAATCCAGGGTTAATAGATGTGCAGGCCATTTTTGGCCTGCACCACATTACTAGTAAGTCCGTCATTGCGATCCGCAGCGGCGGACTTCTTAAGTGAAACGTGGCAATCTCAAATTCTCTTTTCTTGACAGGTATGTCCGCCTTTGCGAACTGACGTCTTCCTATTCTGTTGCGCTTAACTGGCGGGTTCGCGGATCCACCACGGCGGACAAGCTTCCCCGCCCTACCTATATCGCTGTCTTTTTTGTGTTGGGCGGGGGTGCGCGACCGGGACGTCCCGCACGAAGACATTTACACCGCGATTTCACTTTAGATCTTCGTGCAGGCCGACTCTGGCCTGCACGAAAATCAATACTGGTTTCCTGCTTCCGCGGGAATGACATTATCGAGTCCTGTAGCGCGGGTCATTCTTATGCCCCGCGAGTCTTCATTCAGGGACTTCCAAGATCACACAACAAGCAGAGTGGTACAAAATTTTTACCGCGCGTCAGGGATGACCTGAGCCAGACCCATCAAACCGACGACTCACCGCCAGCAACTTTTGGCCGGCCGTGCTTAATCCCCAAAATAATTGCGCCCGCGCCGGCAATTGAAACCATAAGAAACAATAATTCGCCGATATAAGGCACTGAGAAGAGCGCGGTCAGGACGATCAAGCCGATAAGGAGCGAGGAATTGTTGAGTCTGGTCTGTGGGTTTTTCGTTTTCCTCAAAAGCAAAGTTCCAAGGACATACGCTGCGATTATTTCTCCCGAATAAAAAATAATAGCGCCCGACACTCCCGCAAAGCCGCTGATCGGAAGCATGAGTATGCCAACGATTAGCACAAGCGAGCCGATGACTGATGATTTCTCAAGCACAACGAAGCCGGTAATAAGCAAAACAATTGAGACGACGAGGACGACAAAAATCAGCATCAGGGCAATCAGTCCGACAAAGCCTGCGGCAAGAGAGACCACTGTGCGGTTCCGAAGCTGATTATATGATTCCACTGCGTACGGACGGAAAAGATATACAGCAATAAGCCCGAACAAGAATGCCGCGAGCAGGGCCGAGATTCTGAATATAAAGGTAGAGAGCGATGATTTTAGCTCGCCGTCGACCTTATCCGATTCCGAAGGCTGCCACTCAACAACACCGGCAACTGTGACTCCTGAATCAATGACCAGATTCTCTTTTTTCTCGCTTGTATAGCGGAAACTCCCGAGGATGACAGCGGGGGGGGAGATGCGAATTTTGTTTGCATGGATTTTTACATCCCCACCAACAAATCCACGTATATCAACTCTACTCGCGCGAATCAATACGCCACCCTTAATTGTCCCGGCAAGAACCACCTCTGTGCCGAAGAGAGTCACATCCCTCTGGACGACTGAACCGGTTTTGAAAGTCAAATCCTTCCCCATAGCTAAGGCTGAGCCTTCTATTGTTCCGGTCACGTTTAACTGTTGGGAGACGATAACACGCAGCGAACCCGATACAACACCGGCATGAGTGCATTCTTCTGAGATGATATTGGCGGAACGGACAACTCTTCCCGACAGGGTTGCCGAATTAGACATCAATATGGAAAAATCGCCGTTTATTACGCCATCGAGCTGGAGATTGCGACCGTAGGCATAGTAGTCGTCGTCTATATTTTGAAGATTGGTTATCTGAATTTCATCTTGTTTTTCAAATGTCGAAGCAGACAACGTCTGAGTGGAGGAAAATGGGAAAAGTAAAAGCAATAGAGAGGGCAGGAGCCGTCGCTTATATTTTCGGAGCTTCATCATCGTGCGCAACTTTTGTCGCATCCTTTCACCTGACAATACGTTCTGCTGATAGGTAAGTTGCCATACTCCCAGAAGAAAGACAATCAAAAAAAATACTTTCGGACGGGAGGTAAAAGTGATATACATCATAGAGCTTTTATGCGAGAAATAATATGATGAGTGGCAACAATCCAAAGAACGCTGAACCCTTTTTTTTGCGCAGGTCGTTTAGACTTATCTTCGCGTTTGTCTCCCTCTTTCTTGGGGCCTATCTGATTTATCGTGGCGTTGACAAAATAGAGAAAGCCGCTGAGATCCGTCATTGGCCCAATGTAAGCGGGACAGTACTCAGATCAAATGTCTTGGGTGTTCGCGCCTTTCATCCAAATGTCGTCTTTGAATATTATGTCGAGGGAGTAAGACATATTGACAGCACAAATTTCGACCCGGCAAGTTTTGGCGGTCGGAACGCAAAACGCAACACCGCTGAAGTTATCGTCAAAAGCTATCCCGCAGGACGGGAAATTACCGTGTATTATGATCCAGCCAATCCCAACCGGACGACTCTCCGCCCATACGCCGGATGGTCAGCCTATGGTATCCTCAGCTTCGGTGTTACTCTGGTCTTCATTGGAATTATTCTGGGCTACTTCTCTTTACGAAAGCGCACCCAACAAACTTCCAAGCCATCGGTTGCTGCCTCTGCCTAACACTTCAAGGTCATTGTTGCATCCGCAATCGCTTGAATTCTCTATTGATTCATTGCCGCAAATATGTTATTATTCGCCTGAAATAATTAGGTTTTAGAGCGTTTTTATGGCGATTCTGTAATATTCATCCTAAAGGATAGGTCGTATGCTTTCCGCCAAGTCATTCTTGTCAAAGATTGTATCGATTATGCTTGTCTCTTTTTTTGCATTGAATTGCGATAAAGATCGTTCTCCAACTATTCCGGCCGAGACTGACTTTTCTGATCCACTTGCAATCGAGCCGACAGCGGGGAGTTGGGGGACATGGGTGATTGAAAGCGGTTCAGCCTATCGCCCCGCCGACCCGGGAGAAGTTCCTGAAGCTGAATTGCAAAGCGTCCGCGATAATGCCGTCACCCGAACGGCAGCTATGATGACGAATATCGATTATTGGGATATGGGGACATCGCGCCGGTGGAATGAATATCTTCGCTCGCTTATCATCCAGTACTCAACCAATCCTCCACGCGCTTCACGCGCCCTGGCTCTTGTATCTGTTGCCGGCTACGACGCTCTTGTGGCGTCATGGGATGCCAAATATTCTTATCTCCGACTGCGGCCGTCGGCATTCAGCAATCCGGGTACGGTCTACGGGACTTCGCCAGTAAGCCCGTCGTTTGTTGCCGAGCGGACAGCAATCTCGGCGGCTGTTTCGGAAGTATTAAAATATCTCTATCCGGCAGCAGCCGATTCTATTGATGCACGGTATCAACGCGCCAAAGATGCCGACACCTATTCGGGCAACCATTTCCCGAGTGACATTGCGGCCGGCGAAGCAATCGGTTTGGCTGTCGCGGCTGAGGTTCTCAATTATGCGGCAACCGACAATTCAAATGCTATCTATAGTGGCACTCAGCTCAATGGCGCTGGTTATTGGGTACCGACCCCGCCTGCCAATAATCCGAACCCGCTGGAAAAGGGCTGTGGGCAATGGAAAACCTGGATTTTGCCAAATGGAGCCGCAATTCGTCCGGTAGCGCCGCCATCGTACGGGACGCCTGAGTTTGATGAACAACTCCGCGAAGTCTGGGAGACAAATCAAAATCTGACCGCAGGCCGTCTGGCTATTGCGCAGTTTTGGGCGGACGGCGCAGGCACGCAAACACCTCCCGGACACTGGAACGAGATAGCCCTTACTCTGGCTGAAAATGACAGCCTCAATGAGCCGCGGACCGCGCGAATGCTTGCCCTTTTGGGAACAGCCCAGGCCGATGCCTTTATTTCGTGTTGGGATTCAAAATATCTTTTCTGGTGCGTTCGCCCGATTACCGAAGTGCGGGCGGTGTATAACGCTGCCTGGCTTTCTCCAATAACTACTCCGCCTTTCCCAGCATATCCATCGGGGCACTCGACAACTTCGGGCGCGGCCTCAACGCTTTTGGGTTTTCTCTTTCCTGACGACGCAGTGTCTTTATCGACAATGGGTATCGAGGCGATGAATTCCCGGCTCTATGGCGGAATCCATTTTCCATTTGATAATCTTGTCGGCTTTTCGATGGGGTCGGCTATTGCGACACGGGCGATAAGAATTGCCCTCTCCGACGGCTGCCCCGCACACTGAGTGGGTCGTCTCTGTCAAGATCACATTGTTAGCGGTGTGATCGAAAAAAACGAAGCTAAACTTCCAGCACTGTCGTTGCGAGGAGTGCCTCTGGGGTCCGCCGTGGCGGATGGTAATCTCATATTCGTCTTCATCTTGTAGGTCAGTCCGCCTCGGCGGACTGACGTCTTAATCATCGGTGCGCGACAGAGACGTCCCGCACGAAGAATTAAGAAGTGCAGTCAGCCTTCTATTTTGTCATTCCAGTCCGCCACGGCGGAGAATCCATCTTCGTCC
>JAWXAN010000029.1 GCA_034439475.1 Candidatus Zixiibacteriota bacterium | reverse complement strand
ATCCCCTGGCAGGGGCGCCAGACAGCACAGAAAAGACGTCAGGATCACAAGAATCCTGACCTACTTAGGACTGACGGCACTTCTTAATTCTTCGTGCGGGACGTCCCAGTCGCGCACCGGGGTGACCGTCAGGTCACCCGCCGTTGGCGGAATCGCTACCAGAGGAAGAGAACACGAATATGAGATTACCACGTTTCACTTAAGAAAGTGAAACTCGCAATGACGCGCGGGGGTGTCTGTTTTGATTTGTGGCCCCCCCGGGGCGGAGTGTGGTACAAGACTAAGAGAAGATACCCTGGATTCCCGTTTTCACGAGAATGACAGAGAGGGTGGGGGTGACATTATAAAGGGGATGACACCATATAGAGGATGACACTGTGCCGACGTCAGGATCACGGGGATCCTGACCTACCAAAGAAAAGCCGAACACTAAATTGCCCGCACACTCCTCAGAATTGGGACTTACAATGAAAAGAAACTGACCGCACCCCTTGTTTTCCCGTTCCCCTCCCCCTCACTCCGACACCTTCTCCAGCTTCAACCGCAAAATCCGATTCTTATCCTTCACCAGCACCGTGAGCAGCATATCGGCGATTTTCACCGACTCGGATTTTTCGGGCATACGCCCGATGGCGTCAATAAATAATCCTGCCACTGTATCGGCATCATCCTCGGGCAGATGCGAGTCCATGAGCGAATTTATTTCCCCCGGCCACACCGTACCATCCGCGAAAGCTACCGTCTGCGAGTGTCTCACCAGAGGGGGATTTTCGGTATCGTGCTCATCCTGAATTTCACCCACAAGCTCTTCCAAAACATCTTCGAGCGTAATAATTCCCGCCGTGCCTCCGAACTCATCGAGCACTATTGCCATGTGATTTTTGCCGCGCCGGAACTGAACCAGCAGGGTTGCGAGGGGCATGGAATCCGGAACGAAAAGCGGAGACCGCATGAGCGACCGCAAATCCATTTGCTCCTGTTTAATCTGCGCGCTGATAAGGTCTTTGACATTAAGGATACCGACTACATAGTCGATGGTCTTTTCGTAAACAGGGTAGCGGCTATACGCCTCGCTTGAAATTATTTTCATCACCTCCGCAAGCGGTGTGTTCTTTTGTAAGGCGATAACGACTGTGCGAGGTTTCATCGCTCGTCGGACAGTCGAGTCTGAAAAAGTGAAAGCCGACCTGATAAGCTGCTGTTCCGTCTCATCGAAAATCCCCTTTTCGGCACCATCGCGGATCATCTGATTGATTTCGTCTTCTGAGATGTGCTCTCGGGCGTGGTCGCGGCTGATTCCAAAAAAACCGATCACTGACCGTGCAAGCCAACTGAGGAATCGCGAAAATACAGATGTAAGTTTGATAAACCCCGACACCGGTCCGGCGACAATGCCGGCGTATCGTTCGGGGTTTGAGAGTGCGATGTATTTCGGCATGAGTTCACCGAGTACGACCGACAGGATAGTTATGCCCAAAACCACAAGTCCTACTGCCAGAGGGATTGACCATCGAGTCACAAATTCCACCGGCGATGCGGCCAAGCGCGCAGTCAGTTGATCGACCATTGTCGCGCCGCTGAAAACGCCGAGCAGGGCGCCGAAGAGGGTAATGCCGACCTGGACTGTGGCTAGAAAATTTTCAGGGTTGTCGTAGAGTTTGTATGCCGACTCGGCGCCGAGTTTTTTTTGTTTTATTCGCTCACGGAGTTTAGAGCGTCGCGATGCAATAATGGAGAATTCGGCAAGCGCAAAAAATCCGTTGGCCATGACCAAGAGGACAATTGCCATTAATTCCAGCCATAAACGACCCTCCATAGAAAAGCAAAACCCCGCCTGTCATTACTCGGCAGCCGGGGTAATCTCCATAGAAAAATTATTTAGATCAGGCATACCCTTTGTACGGAGCCTGCATCGCTAATTCACGAAGTTTTTCAATTCGTTTTTCAACCGGAGGGTGTGTGGAAAATATCGCGGCCATTCCTTTTCCGGAAAGAGGATTGGCAATCATCAAATGGGCGGTCGCAGGTTTGTCATCGAGATTCATCTTGACCGGCGCGCGGTGGAGTTTGTCCAGCGCGGATGCCAGCGATAAATATTTACCGGTGAGGCGTCCGCCCTCGGCATCGGCCTGATATTCCCGCTGTCTCGAGATTGCCACCTGCAAGAGCATGGCGGCGATTGGCGCAACAATAATGGCTACAATCATTCCGAGACCGCCTCCGCGATTTTCTGCAGAGCGGCCACCGCCGAATATCGCGCTCCACTGAAGCATACTGGCTATCATGCCTATGGCTCCGGCGAATGTTGCCGCGACAGTTCCGACCAGCATGTCACGGTTTAAAATATGGGCTATCTCATGCCCCATTACGCCTTCGATTTCGTCTTCGGTTAAAAGCTCAAGTAGGCCTTCGGTTGCCGCCACTGCGGCATGGTGAATATCTCGTCCTGTGGCGAAAGCGTTCGGCCCCCGAGTGGGGATGATATACACTTTGGGCATAGGGATCATCGCCTGAGTTGAAACCCGTTTTACGATTCTATACAGTTCCGGATGGTCTTTTTCCTCAACCGGCCGGGCGCGATACATTTTCAGGATGAGTTTATCCGAATACCAATAGGTGACAAAATTCATTACAGCGGCCATAAAAAACGCGATTATCATTCCGTTCTGACCGCCAAACATATAGCCGAGCCCCATAAATAACGCCATAAGAAGACCCATTAAGACCGCGACTTTTACACCGTTCATTTCTTTCATTGCTCCTTGAATCAAATCTACCGTGACATTATTATCACAGTCAACTGTTCTTCAGTCAACAATATATCGCATTCTCAGATGAAATGTTCCCAAAATCGGCAATAGGAGCTTTCGATTTATCACATTGCCGCCGTAATCACATTTTAGGTATGAGATTACACCGTTTTATTACACTATCTCATTAGTAAGAATAATTGCTTGAGCAGATATCAACAGGACCTCCCACCCAGACGCCTTGACAAAATCGTCTTTTGGTTTATATTGAGTTCGTGGCTAAATAGATTCGCTAAACGACACGAGCTATTCCAAAAAAAGCTGAATCTACAGCAGATTGAACTATTATCGCGCTGAGAGATTGAGCCCTTGAAAGAGACCTATGAGCATACCTGCTTCAAAGCTTTCTGATCGCCAACTCCGTGAACAGAATTATTACAACACTTATAGGAAGCAAAATGGTGTCACGGACGTCACCTTTGACTTTGTTTTCGATGGGATTGAGCGGTCATGGAATTCCTATTGGATCGTCTACAACACTGCCCTGAAACATTTTAAGAACTCGGACCAAAAACTCCTGGAAATAGGCTGCGGTCCGGGTATTTCTGCTATGCGCTACGCGAAAATGGGTTATAATGTGTATGGTTTCGACATCTCTGAGCAGAATATCGAATGTTGCGAACGCCTCGCGGAGAAGTATCAATTTTCTGACAAGACACACTTTAGCGTCGAAACCGCCGAAGCGCTTCCGTTTGAAAGTAACAGTTTTGACATTGTGACTGGATTGGATATTCTACACCATATCGACATTGAACCTTCAATGCGCGAAGTCTATCGCGTCCTAAAACCAGGCGGGATTGCGGTGTTCAAGGAATGTATCGAAGTACCAATGTGGGAGAAAATTAGAAATTGGAATATTGTTTTACGGTATTTCCCCAAAGAAGAATCATTCGAAACTCATATTACTCATGACGAGCGAAAGCTGAGCGCCGAAGACGTCCGTGTAATCTCCCAAATATTTCACGGATGCACAGTGAAGCGTTATGGAATCTTTACGAGATTATCGCGGCTCTGGCCGGACTCTGATCAGAAGTTACTCGGCAAGTTGCAGAGACTCGACCACACAATCGTTCGCCTTGTGCCTTCAATCGAAAAATTGGGGGGCTCAGCTGTTCTTTTTGTTAAAAAATGAGAGTCATAACTTCAATCGTGCTTGCTTACCGCAAATAAAAAAAGGCCAGTGCATGACTGGCCTTTTCAACAGCTATCAACCCGCTACTCGAAACTTACTTTTGTCCGCGCTTGCGCTTACCCCGGCCAAAATCTGCGCCTTCGGTAGAAAAACTGTCGGTCGCTTCTTCTGATTCCGGTGGTTCCGGATTTCGATTGGAGGACGATGCGTCTCTGGAAGCGTCGCCGCGATGGCTTCGCGTTCTTCCAAAGGCTACCTCTTCAGAAGCAGTATTTTCTGAAAGCTCCCTCACTCGTTCATCCGATCCACGTTCGGTTTGCTCGGAATCAGACTGACGGTTGAACTCTTTTTTGTACGAAGATGGATATCGGTCGCTGTTTTCCGACTCATCCCGATCTTCACGGAAAGTCCCATCATATCCCTGCTCATTGCGATTGTCAGCTTCTTCCGGTCTGCTCATTTTCACGGGAGCCTCACCAAGTCCAAGATCAATCGGTGTGGGAGATGTTCCAGATGAAACGTCCTCGTCATTCTCAATTTTCTCTCTCTCCTGATAGTTCCTCCGAGGTCCTTGCGACCGCCGATCAAACTTTCCTTGTCTGTCGTATCGCCTCGGGCGCTTCTCTCCCTCACTTGGTTGGTCATTCCCGCCGTTAGTGCTAAGTTCTGCCTGCCCGGACTCATCTGATGTTTCACCGCTGGACTTTTGATATTCCCGGCGGCCGTAGCGGCGCTCGTCCGATCCTGCCCGGGGCCCAGCGCTTCGTGATTCATTTTGAAATCTGCGTGGACCGCCTCGGCGCGCAATATCCGATTTCTGTCCCTGGCTTATCGGGCTCTCGACAACTGAGCTCTCGCCCGAAGCCCCCAGTTCTTTTCTTTCTTTGGTCTCCAAATCGAAAACGGGTGTATCCGAAACTGACATGGTAAATGGAGAGGCTTGGTTCGTTTCAATACTCTCACCGTGGGATCCCGATGAATCGGCGGGCCTGTCCTGTCGAGGGAATCTCGATCCTTTTCCGCGCTCATATCTGCGGTCCGCGCCTCGATCGGGTCGGGCGTCACGTGACTCACGGTTCTGCGATTCAGAACGGTACGGTCTTTCTGCTCGAGATTGTCCCCGTTCCTTTCTGTCGACAAATTGTGGTCGCTCTCGCAACTGGGGACGGGAGGATGCCTTCATGTCGGAAGAATTTGCAAGAATAGAAACGGCGATGCTGTCGCCCCAAACATTGACCATCGCTCTGAATCGGTCCAATATCCAGTCGAACACCACCAGAATTGCGAGCACACTAAATGCTCCTTGGGGGAAACCAACCGATGTGAACAAAACCGCAGCAACCGAAATTGCCGCTGAAGGGAGTCCGGCAACGCCGATTGAGAGAATGAGGCCGACAATAACAACCAAAATATATTGGATTATGCTTAGCGAAGTTTGAGTTGCCTGAGCCGAAAAGATCGCGGCTACTATCAGATATAGGACAGTCGGCGCCAACTGAAGCGTAATACTCAGGGGAAGTGAAAGGGCGGCGGCGCGTGAATCAAGGCCCGTTCTGTTTCTTACAGTTTCATGGGTAATTGGATACGCCGTAGCTGACGACGAACTTCCAAAAGCAGTCAAAAGCGCCGGCCCGAGGTGACGAAGATGATCAATCGGGTTTCCGCCTCCAAAAAACTTGAGAGCCAGAGGATAGACCGCTCCCGCCAGAAGCATAAATCCGAGCACGACGGTAAGAAGGTATGGCAAATAAGAGCCGAGTGCGTTGAAATTCACACTCTGTCTTGCAACGGCGTCACCGACAAGTGAGAAAACGGCCAATGGCGTTAGCAAGACTAGCCAGCCAGCCAGTCTGATTGTAATGTGATAAATTTCCTCAGCCAGGCCATAGATCGACCGATCGCGCGCTTTAGTTCCTATAATCACGGCTCCGAAAATGAAGGTGAACAGGACAATTCCCAAAAGTCGGGCTTCAAAGAGCGCTCCTGAAAGATTATCCGGAATTGGCATTCCAAATAAACCACCACGCTCTGCAATCGGGCCTGGGACAAGATCCGGAAACAAAGCAAGATTGACCGACGCGCCCGGCTGAATAATAATTGACAGTCCGAGGGCGATAATCACAGCTGCTATGCTTGTCGCGGCGAAAAAAGCGAGGCCCCTCAGGCCAATTCGGTTGAGTCTACCCAGATCGCCAAGGCTTATCACAGCAATAAGCACTCCGCTAATAAGCATGGGGATCGCAACTATCTGCAGGATGTTGACAAATAGCCTGCCGATAAAGCCCAAGGCAAGCATTAGGTCCGGCGTTACATAGCCGAGGAATCCGCCCGCGACAACACCCAGTCCAAGCGCGGGAAGAATCCAATTTTGTAGTTTGGCTGACATTTCAGTCCTATTGGTTCGTTTCGAGGAAATATCTGACAGACCGGCCTTGTCAGCCTCGAATAGTTTTATTCTTTGCCACTATCGCGGGCAGTTTGCGCGTCGATTGGCGCGTCCTGTATATCCGGCAGGGGTCTGCTTTCTTTTGGAAAGGTATCTTCGCTTATTGAGCCGCCTTTCCGAATAACAGGGATAGTTCGATCTATCATTGGCTAGTACCTCTTGACAGAACGCGACTTACAGATTCGACTGTGAAAGAAAGGTATTTCCCCAAAATGCATTTCGCAAGGCTTTTATTCTTCATTATCTGGCCGAAATACAGTCATTTCCCTCCGAACCGCAATATCTCTCTTTTCTAACTACGACTTTCTTTCAATCAGATGCCGCAAATAATTTGCTGAGGGCCACCATGAGGTTGTACCTTGATCTGAGACATGAGAGATTTTGTACTGTACCACCTTCCTGCGATTGGCTTCGCAGCCATAATCCTTGTGGTTTCCTCAATCTCAAATCCTCCCAAACCCTCGATTGAGATTCCGAATTTTGACAAAATTGCTCACTTTGTGGAGTACTTTTTGTTTAGTATTCTCGTGTTTAGGTCCTTACAGAGACTCTTTTTATCAAGTCCCAAGCGCATTTCTTTACTTTTTGGTCTGCTTTTTGTTTCTCTATTCGCTGGAATTGACGAATATAGACAACAATTTGTACCCGGAAGGTTCTGTGACGGGTGGGACTATCTGACTGATATCTCCTCCGCACTCTGTGCATCGCTTCTTTTTTTCTCAGTGCGTCGAGTGAAAAGAGTCAAAAATAGTTAAAAAAGTAAAGCTGGCCTTGGCATTGAACTCTTGACAATAAAAGCAAAGCAGGCTATATTAGTTGAGGTTATTAGGGGAAAAGGTTGCGTCAATTATTACTGCAAGTTCTTTCCTTTTTTTTCAGACGGTCTAACATTGCTGGTCTACACTTATAACTCTTGAGGCTATTGACTCCAGAGCGCTATCTCTTGTGAAGGTACAGCCCCAGTGCTGATGTAACGAGGCACGTTGATTGGTATCATTTTGCTTCTGTAAATGCTGAGATAGGTTTTGGAAGAAATGGTTTGGAAATCTACGAATGAATATTGATGGCGCGTGGCGGAGTTCTGTCACGAAAGTAAAATTTAATAACAGGTGTCTTGCGAGGGTGCAGGACTGGAGGTTGGAAAATTTGAGCCTCCAATTTGATTATGAGAATGATCTAAACATATACTAATAATTCATGGAGGTAAGGTTGAAGATGAAACTTAAAACAATTCTGATACTTATGGGGCTGGTAGGACTTATGGCACTGCCGGGTCTGACAGTTGCCCAGGATTCAGGCACCCCAGATTCTGTAATTATGGTAATCACACCGCCTAATGCCGCTGATGCGGTTCCGAAAATGAAGGCGGAACTCTATTTCAAGAATGATTTCAATATCGTCAGCGCATCAGTCGGTTTTAATTGGGTTAACGAAAACGCTGTCATGACT
>JAWXAN010000028.1 GCA_034439475.1 Candidatus Zixiibacteriota bacterium | reverse complement strand
GCGACGCGAAAATTCGAGCGGCTACTCGCGCGTCGATCGCTCACAACAGAAACCTCGCGTCCATCTCCGAAGATATTGCGCAGACGAAGATCCAGATTCCAGACGAGTCCGCTTGGATCATCTGGCAGATAACCCCCGCCCCCAAAAATAGAGACCGGACGTCGCTCGACAAAAATGTATTCGAGGTCTGCCTCGGTATATCCTGCTCGCGGACGAACTACAATCGGCGGCTTGAACGTAATAAAAGGAATAGCAACTGCCCGTCTTTCCAACTCTTTTATGCTTTCTTCGCTGAGTGTGTCCCCTTTGGGAATGCCGAGATACCGCTCAATCAGGATCGCGTTGGTTTTGTCAAGCCCGACATATCGGGATGATGAGACTTTCACAAGCGGGCCTCGGTTAATTGAAACATCAAGTTCAACACTTGATTCCCTCTTGACGACGGATGTCACCGTAGCCGTAGCGAAGTAAAAGCCCTTCGCACTCAGCCTGTCTGCCTCTTCAGAAAGCAGAGCCTCGGTATTGTTCTTTGTGAATGGCACTTTGAGTTTAGTAACTTTGGATGTGCTGTCATGAACTCTGATGAGTGAAACCGAATATTGAGCTCCGGCATCGATAGTAACAGTATCGTTCGCGTACTCTGCAATCGCATCAAGATAACCTTCCTGCTGGAGTTTCAATTGCAGACTTATTAAAAGTTGCTTTTGTTTTGTTGAATCGGTTAACGAGAACGGCGTTTTGGCAATTTCGGATTCGAGAATTGACGATTGTTCCGGCGCTTCACCGAAGTAGCGAATCTCGACTGAATTACTCGATATGGCCGATATGAGTGTCGCAAAAAGTATAACAAGTGTTGTTTTCATAACTTAAAACTCCGCAATGACCTCGCCTCGACCAGAGACCCTGCCAGAGCGAGCATCGGAATGTCTGCCAGTGAAAGAAAGGCTTAACTTTAGCCCACCACGGATTCCATAATTCATTACTGTCGTCCAAAGCGCTCCATACAGGCCATATTTATTGTCTGTCAGGCGATAGGAAACTGTTTCACTTTCGTCCGGTAGAGTTTGCCGATACAGCTCGAAGTTCGCTCTGAGTTCTCCTCGACGAAACAGATTAAGGCGTGCACCGGAAAGTATTGAAAATGTCTCGGCGCGCTGGCTTTCTGACGCGGCCTCTCGATATGAGCCTCCGGCGCTGACTTCACCAACACCGATAACTTGTCTGATTGTAAGCAGTAACTTATATCCGTTAATTGCGCCGCCATCGCCATAGTAGTTATCCTGATCACCTCTAAACACATCTGCGGCTTCTTCAAAATACGTTTGAACCAAACGCTGTTTTAATGCCAATCTTCCTTTACTGTCTTCCCTGCGATAAGCTGTGCCTGACAATTGACGGATCTGAATATCTTCGCTGGCTGAAAGCGTTGCAAAATAAAAGCCTGCGAAGGGAAGGAGCTGCAGTTGGCCGTCGTAGTGACGTGAATAAAAAAGGTAAGGCTGTTTTCCGTCGGATAGAAAAGGGACTATCCACCAATATGTTCTCTTTCCGTCACGCAACAGCTCTTCTTCGATTCGGGAGTTCATACGAACTGCAAACAGCTCGGCCTCCTTATCAAAATAGAACGACCTCTCCCCTCGACGCACACGTTCGGCACCCGAGAGAATTTCTTCGACCTGAATAAAGTTACCTATTGGATCAGGAATGTATTTTCTGTCATCAAGAGTATATTGCCCCTGGCCGGATTGAACTTCGAGATATCCAATCCCACGGGCGTTGCGTCGTTCATCCGAGACAAGATAGCTGCCATGGACGCGAAGTCGCCGCGCGCTATTGTCATACCTCAGGGCGGTCCGGGCGAGAAAATTTTCTTCATCGGACTGACTTCGCTTCGCCCACTGATACGTGGTCGCCAATTCATATCCCAGATTCCCGAACTTTCGTTCTCCCTTGAGAGATATCCTGTCACGCTCGAGCGATCTATACCATGTTGCGGCCGATGGAAGCGAGTCCTCGATGAACTTTTCGTAGCTCATTTGCCCCGAAGTATTTCCAAGCGATATTTCTGCTCTGTCAAAACGTGCTCCCTCATCAGACTGAAGGTAATTTTGCACACGGCGATCATGCTCGTAGCGTGAATTTAGTTTGATTGTGCGATGAAGACCAAGCGCGGAACCGGCATAATAACCGTTAACACGGCCAAAGCGTTCAGAGCCGGAATCAGCGAGCTTCGATAAGAGCCACAGCCCCCCGGCGTCGACATTTAATCTATCGGAAAGCATCCATTTTCCGTCAAGTCCTCCAGTACGCGACCGAAAACTTCGGTCATAATCGATATCTGCAAAATATGGTTTGATCTCGATGGCTGAGTGCGGAAATAGACTGGCACTAAAATCATGGAGCAGTTCAGCTGTTTGGGTCTGGTAATTTGCAGGAAGAAAAAAACTTCTGTCAAAATCGACATTGTCTATTCTCTCCCGAGTTCGAAAAGCCGACTCACGCGACCGCCGGCGCATCGTGACTGAATTCTTCTGGCCATTCCACTTCCACGGCCGGTCAAGTTCAAGGGCATAGTACAAGCCATCATTGTTTTCATCATCGTGCGTCGACCAGAGATTCCTATCCTCACTGGATGATCGTATGTCGGCCGTTACAGTACCTATGAGTTCAGTCCTCCAGCCAGCAAGGCTCCGGTATTGCGTCAGTCGTTCGGCTCGAGGGAGTATAACGACTGGCAGATATTCCCCTCTTCCGAGGCCCACGAAGTTGAAACGATCATCACCAAGAAATTGATATGACCCCTGTGACTGCCCCACAAAACTGAAGGTGACCGCAATATCACCGTTTGTCTTGCCGACGTACTGATAGACTGAGTCTGGCAAACTATCGACGAAAAGTATATATGAGCCGTTGGTGTCTGCGGCAACGCCAGAGCGTGTAGTCGAGAAGTCTCCGCTTTCCGCAAGTAAATCCTGCTCGGTTTCCGAAAAATTTCCTATGAGCGGCCGCTCTTTGTCGTCTCCTTCACGCAGCGCAGAAACCGAGAGAAAGTAGGAGGAATCATGCAGCGAAACTCCTGATTCGCCTGCAACAAGTTCTTTTCGATAGTTGGTTGCCTGCGGTTCAAAATCCACTTCTACCCGACTTCGACTGTCGATGACTGTGGTAACTGTGAAGGTAATTCGGCCAAGCGGGTAATCGAACACATAGTCCTTATTTGAGCCTCGCTCCAATCGACGACCGTCGAGCCAAACAGTTTCTGATCCGGGCACAACAGGACTCGCGCCGGAGTTGGCTCCGAGCTGATACGGTCCTTGAAAGCCGTTCTGACCAATAAATTTCTGAGTGGTGAAGGTCCCTTTGGGCCTTGCGGCAGTTGCACCGGCGTGCCAATCGGGATAGGTCAGCGCAAATGAGGTGCCAGTGATGCTTTTTGAACCGCTTTGATATTGCCGGTCAGAAATTGAGATATCGCCGACCTGCGCCAGCAGTCGTTTTGACTTGAGCACGAGATTGAGTTTATCGAGTTCGCTTATCTGGCTGTTTAATGTGCCATACGAAGGGTCGAAGCCTCTATCTGATATCGAGCCTGAAAGTTCAACCCCATCGGATAGCTCACCATCGACACTGAGATCAAGAGACTGTCCAAATTCCGCGCTTCCAGATGACTGCGCTGAATATCGAAACGTTTTAGCGCCGGAGAGTTTTATTGTTCGGCCTGATAACTGAGGACGGGCTAATGATACAATATCTTCACTTTCAACTGGCTTTGTCTGTTCTCCCCCGGCTTCTGGAAGCCTTCTTCCGACGGACATCTCTATCCATAACGGAAGGGGCTCAAAAACAACAATCAGACTGTCGCCGTTCTGTACTGCAAGTCGGGAAAGGTCAAAACGTCCTTGTCCCGGGATGAAAGAATATTCATCCCCACGAACGAGCAGACGTCGATTGAGATAAAGGGAATCAGAACCAGTAAAGATTCGATGTGCGCTAATATCAAGCCATTTCGGAATATCTGGCGCAATTTTTACAAGTGTGGTGGTAGAAAATGTCTGAGACGCAAATAGCGTGAAAATGAGGATAACGAGGAATGATATGAAACGATTATTTCGCACGGTTTTGCCTGCCGGCTTTATTCTCCTTGGGGGGATCGTATCAAGCGCATTATCAGGACTCGGTTATTTCCACGGTCGCTCAGGGCAAGCTGGTCGGCTGAAAGAAACACAATATCTGATGGATTTCTGACCGGCGAAGTAATGCCAGTAAATAGCGGCCCTGCTTCAAAAATTTTCACGCCTTTGTTACTTAAAACCATGATGGTTGCCTTCTGTGCATCAACGACCCACAGTAGACCTGATTTATCAAAAGTCGCGGCTACAGGTCGCTGGAATAGAATGTCATCTCCGTGTTCGACGATATCTCTCTCAAAGTTACCGTATCCGTCATACACGACAAGTCGGTGATTTCCGGCATCGCTGACAATCATATTGTCTTGGGCGTCTCTAAGCAGTTTTTCCGGCGCATTTAGTTGTCCGCCTGAGTAGCCAAACTCTCCGATAAACCGATCGAATGCGCCCCCGGAATTAAAGAGCGCGATACGGTTGTTTCTTCTGTCGGCGATCCAGACTTTCCCGTATTCCGTAATGGCAATTCCTGAAGGTTCTCCAACGGAAAGCGGATCACTCGAGTTGGAAAGGCTGAAGTCATCGACAAAGTTTAAACGCGCATCAAACCTGCTGAGCCGCCGGTTTCCTTCATCTGCGACAAATACATTCAGATTATTATCGACAGTCACAAACCCCGGTCTTCTCAACTCGCCAGCCTGACTGCCTTGTCCGCCGACTTCGCGCACGGGAACCAGTTCGCTGTTAAATGTGATAAGCCGATCATTGCCATTGTCTGTCACATATAATGTCCCCTGACGATCGACCGCCAAACCGGTTGGTTCTTTAAGATTTTTCCCAAGCACCATACCGAAGATCTCCTTCTCGACGACCATGACGATGGAGGTTACCTCAGTAGTCTGCTCAGTCTGAGGTCGAGGCGCCTTTCCACATGTGAACATGCACAGCGACACCATTGACGCCGCGGCCACAAATGCGCGCGGAGAGATGGAATGAAAGTATGTCATCGTAAAAAGTCAGAGTGTAATGTCAATTTAATTTGGCTGTTCTTACTGGCTGGATACACTGCGATATCGAGTGATGAGTTTCCGCCGAGTGAAATTTTTTCTTCGAGTAGGCGACCTTGTTTTCGGGACATAAGGGTTGCATCAATAATTGAAATGAACCGGGTCACTACCATTGCGCCAAGGGCAAATTCAGACCGACGGTCGGCTTCGCGGCTGCTATTTTTCAATGTTCGAAACATATCTCTGTCCTCGGGGTTTTCCCAGCGCCAGTATGTGTCTAAGTTGTTGGGATGGTAGTACTCGCGCGATGGCTCGATTACCCTTCCAGCCGTATTGTACAAATCGACATTGTCATAAAAGCCTACAAGATCAACAAATTCATCACTCTTTCCCTCCAGCCGTGCACTGGCATTGGATGCCGCGAGTCTGATATAATCATCCTCTTTCCAGTTGCTGTAGACTTTGAATGTGACAAAGCTAAGTATTGACAGTCCCTCGGCTACAAAGAAATAACGAGCTTTTCTTCTGTCTCCCAGATAGTATTCACCTGCACCGGGCACAAGAGCCGAGAGAAGGATCGCTTTGGTTCTTGATTTGCGTTTTCCTTCCGGCACTTGGCGGTCATTGTTGTTCCGGACTGGCTTATCAGTTGGTTCGTCGTCAAATTCATCGGCGCCTAAATTGAACGCGTAGATGTTGGCATGGAAGGCGCTGTCAAAGACTGAATTCTTCAGCTCAATGCATACCGCCGAATCAACACAGAGAAATACGAGGAGAGAGACAAAAAGCGCGTGGCCAGAATTCTTATTCATATATATTACGTCAAAATTTAAGCGAAACCGTTACATAAGGAGTATCGCTGTAGGTATATATCGTTCTGAATTTTGGTTTTATCGTAATGGCGCTAAACTCATCGTCTCCGAGCGCGACGTGCTTGTTGCGGCCTCGGGTTGAGAAATAGGCTTCGAATCCGCTAATAAGATGATTCGCTATCGAGACAAAAATCATTCGTGTAGCTCGATCATAGGAGTTGTTGGCATCGTTGCGCATTGTTTCATATTGATTGCGCATTGCCGAAAACGGCACGCCGTTGGCATCGCCAATTTGAGGCGCACGATTTCCGGTTGTATCAAAGTAATACAAATCCCTTGTACCCCCTGCAAACGTGATACTGGCATCATTCCACCCCCATGCAAATTGATCGTATTTTCCCGCTAACTCAAAGAATTGCTGTGAAAGCGTATCATCGGGCAGTTCATGTGAAAACCCTTTGACGGCTTCATCGTGAAGAGAATCTTCGTTCCGGGTATTATAGGCCGATTTTAAATAGTAGGAATAACGTTTCTGACTAAAATTCGCATGGTTGAAGGCCTCGAAGGAATCGGTTTTTTTATTACCATCATTATGATAATTTAGATACAGCGCCCAGGTCACAACTTCGGCGCCAAAGAAAATAAATGGCTTTATTCTGGCGCCGGCATAGTATTGGCCAAGGCCAGGGACCAAGAGCGAGAGCACAAATGCCTTGCCCGGTGATTTATATCCCGGGGGGGTTGAACCTCCGAGACCAGCCTTTGCCCCATCGTCACCACCCAATTGGTCTCCTGTCGAGTAGGCATCCGCGGCGTTGTCGAATCGGATTTTTTGCAGTTCCATTTCGAATGGCGTTAGCCGCAGCTCTGTACTCTGCGCTGAGCCTGACACAAGACAGATAACCACAGCTGAACAAAAACCTAATATGATAAGACGAAACATCGACACAAATACTCTCCTCAGCGTATGATTGCAATATCGGTGTGAGCGCTCTGACTGTCGCCGCTAAATTCTACTTCTATTACACAGCGGTAGATTCCCGGGGTAATATCGCCGCAATTCCATGGGACCTCATGATCCATCCCGCCTACGGTGCTCCCACTCATCTCAGCGACCTTGAATCCGGAAAGATCAAATATTTTGAGTGACACTGCATTTGCCGGTTCACCCAGAAAGTAGCGTATTATTGTCATGCCGTCCCGCACTGGATTCTCGTAGTTATAAAAACGCTCTTTAGGAAATCGAACAGTAAACACTGCTGGCGATCCCAGAGTCGTTTGGTCAAAGGTGAACCGCCCAGCAGGATCATGGCCGTTCATTGGCCAATAGTTGCTTGTTGAATCAGAATCTACATTCCATGCATAAAACCACCCATCGCCGCCGAGGAATCCAAGCTTGCCTCCCAGGGAGTCTGAAATAATGAGCATAGACCCGTTTCCGGTAGTGTCATTGAGATCGCCGTTGGCGAGTGGGAAACCGATCGTGCGCTCTGACCCATACGAGTAGACGTTACCAGACTCGTTAGAAATGATAATCTCAGGCGATCCACCGCGTTCTATGTCTGCCACCGTTGGAGAGGAAATCGCAAGGCTGTCCGGATAGCGATCGTCAATTGTTTTGGGAAAGTCAGATTTGAGAATCAATTCCTGATTGAAAGCATATATCTTATTTCTTCCTGCAATTATTATATCAGGATAGCCATCGTTATCAACATCACCGGCTGCTGGATTGACCGAATAGTCGGCCTTGGTCAGGCGGTTTGTAGCAAGTGTCGTGAATGACGGGTTTGAATTTGAGGTATCGACGGTTAAATAGATTCCTTCGCCATTATTTCCAAACGCCACAATCTCAGGCTGACCATCACGATTGACATCGACAGTGATCGGTCCAAAATTATATCTGCCTCCGACAGTAAAGCTGTCAACACTTGCTCCAATGACATAAAATCTCGTAGCGGCGCTGTCTCCGGCGAGCAGCACCAATCGTTCGCCAATTCTTGAAATCCCATAATATTCGCTATTCGGCAAGCTCACAACCGCTGCTTCATTTCTGTAAATTGTGCCGCTGTCGGTTAAGGTCCAAAGGATGTCACCGAACGACTGTGCTATTGGCCAGCCGATCGTCGTGAAAGAGGAGGTCAAATCGGCACGGCCGTCATCGTTGACATCAGATGCGGTGAGCAACACAACCCGTCCCGACGAACTATCCACGGGAAAGCCGATTGATAAGGTGGTCGAATCGCCCGGACTAAGTTTCCCAATCACAGGATTAGTTGTAATAGTATTTAGCGCTCGGTAGAAAAGCGGGACAGGTTTCAAATCAGGCTGGTTGTTATTATTCCATCCGAAGACTATGGATTCGACTGAATCAAAATAGGGCGGACAGGTCAGACAGGAATCGACGGCATTGAGGAATGAACGCCCGGCGGTTGTGAAGACTGAAAGAAGATTGTTTGAGGCTGCGATGATTTCATTTTCGCCGTCACCATTCAAATCTCCATAGATAGGCGAGAGACCAAAAGCCGGCCAGCCAACACGCACTGGAAAGCCATCAGCCAACTTATCAATCTCAACGTCAAAGAGAATAACGCTGTCAATGGGATCAATTTTAGGGCCGGCAGTTGAATCGCGCCGTATGTCGGTTACATATATTCTGCTGTTGCCGCCAGTATTGGTTATCGAGGGCGGGTTTGTATTTGGTGTAAATGAGTTATTTCTGTCTTCCCTAAACATGTCATTTTCACTCCCGAACCCTGAGCGGTAGTATCCTCCGAAATTAACCAAGCCATCGGCCTCGACGAGTGTGATAAATTTCTTGCCGACGCTGGGAATATAGATTTGCAATTGATTGTCTTGGAAATTATCCAGACCATCACCGTCATAATCGAGCGCGGCAACCGACTCATCGACATAGAATATCAGGACACCTGATCCGGGGATAAGGAAATCATATTCTCCCGTTGGCTCTCTGTTAAAATTGACCGGTTCTTGGATTACATTTGTGATAGAATCGGCAAGAACCGCTGTCGGTTCCCCGTCAATATCTTCTATACGGTTTTCTATGAGATAATATTCTGTCTCCGAAATTGGCACCCGGGCAATGCTGATACCCGAAGAAACAACTTCGGCTGCCACAAGTCGAATATCATCCCCTTTCCGAAAATCCACGACCTCTTCAAAACCAAGATACGCGCGGCACCAGGCCGAAGGATAAATTGGGATTGCACCAAACACATTCCCGACGGGGAAACCAAAATCTATTCCGGTGCCAAATCCATTATTATCCATTAACTCAAAATCGCCAAGTTGTGACAAAAAGCCACTCGTGCTATACAGATCGGGCAATCCAAGTTGATGACCAAATTCATGAGCTAACACGGCATTGAGCGCAGTTGCCCGATTATCCTGGCTGGCCGTTTCGGGCATCATAAGCGCAGTGCTCACACCAAATGTTCCATTATCGACCGGCACGGCGCCGCCAAACCGGATGAACCCGGTGAACAGGTCATTACACGTCTCCGGAAAGCCAATATCATTTTGCCGATCAGAGCCAGCATGGAACAGGAAAAAGGCATCGTAGCGAGAAAAGTTTATATTGGGATGTCCCGGGCGTTTGATATGAGCCGAATCTGCGGCATGGATACAATCCACAAAATATTGTTCCAAGCCTTCGACAACTTCGCCAAAATTGCACCGGCCATAAAAACTCATTGGACGGGGAAGTTCATAAACGCTGTCGGGCTCGGGCGGGAAAATCTCCCACGTAATAATAACATTCCCGCGCGAAACTTTTTCCCAATAGCTTTTGAGCGCCCGCATTTGGGCAGCATAGTATGTCGTATTGTGTGGCGGTGGATCAATAAGGTGCCCGACCGAGTCAAACGAGAGATAGGCGGCGGTGTCAATAATTTGGGCAAGATTCATCCTTCCGCGGCCGGTTGTGTTCGGATTGTCAACTGCCTCAAATTGAAAGTTATATCGAAGTACGAGGCAATGCACGGTATCAGGGGCAGAGCGCGAAGTTGATGCTGGCAGAGACCATGGATGAACCCTCGATTGGCCATCATTCGGGCTTTGCTGAAGCTGAGGGGTCAGACATTTATGACGAACAATATTTTCGCCATTCGTTTGTGAACTATCTCGTTGCTTCTCCCCGACCAGCAAACGATCGCTCGCGGCCACCGTAAAGGAGGCCGCGAGCAGTATCAAGAGCATTAGAAGTCCATTTTTTGTCAAACGAATCCTTCCAAAAATTCGAGATGTCACTACCATTACGGCGTGACGGAAAGGGATACGCGCAATGTATTTGCCAATGCGACAGACTCGCCGCTTGGAACGTAGGAGAAATCAAATCTCAATACGTCAAACGCGCTCAATCCGAGACCAAAGGTGAAGGTCTTAACCTTTCCTTCGTTATCATAGATATAACCACCGCGTATGGCAAGAAGATTTGCGTACATAAATTCCGCACCGCCATTTAGTATTATCTGCTTGGATATTTCACGATCGAATCGATCATTTAGACCGACAAGAAGTTTGTTTACTTCTCCAACAAGCAGTAATTGGCTGCTCTCATTCTTGATGAGCTTATAAGCAAAGCCGACAGCAAGATTGCGGGGAAGCGGGTCGGATTGTGCGGCGTCGATATAGGCCATATCCGGCCCGAGGTTTGTTATCGCCATGCCGAGATTCAGACGCGGTGAAGCATGGTATAAGAGTCCGAGATCAATCGCAACGCCGGTTGCAGTACCTCCGCCTTGTTCGGAACCAGCTCCCTGAGTTGAGAGTTGCGAATAGATTACTTTCGCAGAGACGCCGCCTTTGAGTTTGGCAGTTAGCGAAGTACCAAAGGAGCCTGTGAATGCAATGTCATAGGAATCAAAACTTCCCACGACATCACTCCCGCCCTCTCCGGTTCGCTGAATTGTTCCGTACGAGATGAAAGTCAGGTTGCCGCCAAAAGTGCCGATTCCTTCTTTCCCAGAAGCAACAGAAAGAAATTCGTAGTAGAGATCATCCGCAAGCTCCGGTAGCCATTTGACGTGCATACCCGAAATGTCTGTTCGACCGCGAGCTTTGACAGCGACCTTGTCATTGGTTGCAAACCAAGCCTCATCGTTGACTGTGCTCATACCAGTAATTACACCTCGCTCCAGACCCGCAAAGTCAGCACGCTGAAGTCGGTCTTCCTTGAATACAATCAGCCCTTCCGCGGTGGCGATAAATATCTGTTGATTGCCGGCACGAATTTCTTTTACTGCGCTGCCAGTGGCATTGCCATATCTCTGTATCGTTGTGCCTTCAGTCAACTGCCCATCAGAGAGGTCATTGATAACCTGCAGGGACTGAGTGTACTTCTCTCTTTCACTTTCAGTTTGATTGAGGCGCAAATTGACGACATCGTCGAGGGTCTCTCCTGCCTCCACCACTTTGTCTCTATAACCGGGCATCGTCCATCCATCGCCAGTCATGCGAAGCAGTCCGTATTCAGTTCCAAGCCATATATTGCCTCTTGCATCCGAATGGATCGAATACACTTCTCCCTTAATCTCGGCGAGGTACGGGATAGAGAGAATCTTTCCGGCTTCAAGAGTCGTTGAGACCAGAGCAGTCACGCTGTCGTCTGGCGACGGAACCATGCCTGACGAAGGCACAATACCGGGCAGGGTGGAGACCTGACGATTGAATTTCTCAAGATACTTTTGCTTGTCTGCCTCGGAGCCATAAATACTGAATTTGGCCGCAATTTTCTCAGGAGTGTCGTCAATTACAGCTGTGTAGGACATGGTATTGCTCCATGTCTTCCCGTCATATCGATAGAGGTCACCGCCAACCACCGCAAAAAGATTGGTCGGCGAGGTACCACCGACGGCACTAACTGGCCCCTGCGGGAGCATATCGACACTTTCCAAGGAATCAAGCGCGAGACCATTGTAGACAATGGCGCCGGCATCGGTTCCTATCATGATCTGTGAACCAACGGCGGCAAGCGTGAGGACATTGTTTGACGGCAGGCCATTCCGTGTGGTTAATCGTTTCCAGTTCCGGCCATTGTACTCAATCAGGCCTTCGCTCGTACCAACGAGTATGACATCGCCGGTTGTGGAAATCGAAGTCAGTTCGCCGCCTGAAAGGGCATCGTACGGAATCGTAATTTCCTCGGGGATATACCGTGATCTGGAACGTTCGACCGCGAAGCTGATTCTATCAGCCTCGGCGTCGCTGAACTTGCTGTCTTTGATGCCTTCAGCATATAGATGTCTTATTTCGTCGACCTGATCCCAGTCGACTCGAAGTAACATATAAGCGGAGACAAGGGAGTCGAGATCGGACTGGAGTTCCGCTGAGCGCTTGTAGCCTTCGGGAATATAGGCGGCAACTGAATCGCGGAGAGAGACCAGGGATTCGTAACTGTCTCGATTATTTGAGGCGGCGACCTTCCTAATTGTGGCATCCAACTGCGACTCATCGGAGATGTTTAGGTAAGACGAAACTTTCTTGGCAATAGTCTGGTCAGACTGGGTTAGGAAAGCCTCGCCGCTCTGCCAGCTGTCATCGCTAAAGCGAATCAAACCGCGTGCGGAAATCGCCCACAGCTCATAGTCTTTATAATCCTTGCCTCTCCCTTTTTTGATGGCGGCAATACCGCGCAGAGGCCTAAATTGCGCCGGGATATTCGTCTCAACCCAATTACTGGAGAGCGGGTAGGCTCCGAGACCAGCAGGATTCCAGTGCGTCGCAGTTGCATCGTCGGCGACAGCAACAAAGGCATCGCCCATACCTGCCGCTCGCGCTCCTGGGGCTATTCGAAGAAAAAGCACGGCCGACTGCGATACCTGAGCTGTTGTCTCCACAGACGGAAACAGCGCAATGCATACGGCCGTAAGAGCCAAAGCTAATCGTTTTACATTCATATGATTCTCCATACTATTGATTAATAACTACTATTTTCCCAAATGATTCGAGAGGCTCTCCGCCCGCTTCAGGCACCGCTGTTGCCTTATATATATAAACTCCGGTTGCTACTCTGTCTCCATCAGTGTCCCGGCCATCCCAAGTTAACCCAAATGATCCATTCGGATAGTTATCGGCGCCAAGCCCATATTGGCTGTAACTTTTTATTTTTCTCCCTGAAAGTGTGAAGATGTCGAGGTTGAACCGTTCCACGGCCTGCGTGAGTTCAAAGTAAAAGGTAGTCAGGTCAACCATCGGGTTTGGATAATTGAGAAGGTCATTGATTGCTACCGTCCCATCCGCCACAATACTGAATTCTAACCGTGTCGCGGCTGAATTGTTCGCATTATCCCAAGCCTTAATCTTAAGACTGTGATGACCCGAAGAGAGCGAATCAAGACTATATACTACGGTTCCGGTAGTAAAATTATCAGGTTCATACGTGAATTGTTCGGTCAGGGTTATAAGATTTGCGGCGTCGCCGTCTATTTCAATTGTGATACCATGACCAAGCGCCCCTGAAAGATTAATACCCGAGGAGTCAGCCAGACTTATTTTCAATTTCTCTCCTTTTGACAACTTATCGCCGCTCACAAAATTCTCACGGCCAATAACAGAATAGGTTATCTGGGGACCGGCAGAATCGGCCACATTGGCCACTGAGTCATTTATTGTAATACTGTCAACAAGTCCCGCGGCATCGACTGAGCCAAGTTTTGCATATAAGAGCAGCCTTGCTTCGTTTCCTCCGTAGCCAACATCGACCGGGGTGACAAACTCAAAGTCGAATGCCCCGTTTGTCACTGTTGCTGTCCCCTTAAATAAAGTCGGCCCGGTTACCTTGTATGGGATAATCTGAGTTACCACCCCTCCCGAAATCAAACGATGAACTTTCTGTCTGTCGCTATCCAGTACCGAGATCGATAATGTGCCGTCTTCAACAATCGTATTCCCCAAATCGTCGACAACTCTCCCGCTGACTTTTGTGCGTCCCAGCGCGGTCAATGAATCAGGCGACACATCGAGCGCCACTGACATCTGGGGCATTCCAAGTTTCACAAAGGGATCGCCGAAATAGACATATTGCTGGTCGTTCAGAACTTTTTGAAATCTGCCATTGCGATACTGACGCAGTAACTTTGCGGTGTAGACCGCTTCGCAAATACTCAACGAGTCGGAGTTGAGCATGACTTCGTATACTTTTTTGTTGTACTCAGAATTATCAAACGAATAGACGAGGCGCGAGGCTGCTACCACCGCGATTGCTCCGCCGTTAGTCATCGAGAGAAGATCTTCGCCCATACCTTGGCGCTTCGGGTCATCAAAGAATCCTATAGCGCAAGATGCGGCAAATACGAGCGCAAGCTTGTCGCTGTTGGCAAGCCGAGGCAAATCGGAGCTTCGCTTGAATACTCCCTCGTGAGCCCAGATTTCGGGATTGCCGTGTCCGACGTAGTTGATAACAAGCGCGCCGTCATTGAAGGCCTTTACAATCGCATCATTGACAGCTGGTTTCTCACGGTTCACGAACGAATATTCCCACAAGTAAAGTTTCTCGCGATTGAAGCGGCGCGGGATAATCGTCTTTTCCAAAGTTTCTGTCTGGGTAGTATGGAAAGTCTCGTTACTGGTCGTCCGGGTGTACTCGTCGTCGGCTACAAGAACTATGTCATTGCGCCATGTGCCGAAGTTGTTCGTCGATTCGTATGCCTTAATTTTATCAACGATGGCATTTATTTCCGAGCCAGTCTTGACCGGCCACCGGGCGGCCATCATATCAAATCCCTGATCGGGAGTCCAGTTTGCCGTATCGCCGACCAATATGCCTTCAGAGCCGAAATAGACATAGTTATCATCGCTGTACGAGGCGTCCCCGCCCTGAATATAAACCGGCACATAATTGCGCTGATTTGTGCCCAATCGGTTCAGGAAGTCGTAGTTCGCATCGCCGGCAAACAGAGCGGCATAGGGAGCCGGGGTCGGGAAATTCTCGTAGGCATATTTAAGATAGTCACGGATCGCGGTCGGATCGTAAAGACCATAGCCGAAATTATCAATGATATCTTCGACTGTTACAATATGGATTCCATATCCTTGCCCCTGTCTATAGTCGACGTATTCATTTAACTGCGTGGCCAATGAGCGGGCCGTTACAATTATTAGATCAGCCTGCGGCTGCTGTGGTCGGATATCATTGACTACTGTTTTAGTAATCGATACCGGGGCCACGGCCTGAGATGCCGCCGCAGTCAGAAATCTGTTTGCTGTGAGCAAACTCAGTTGGGTTTCAAAAGTGACTTTGCCGCTTGAACGATCAAAGCCGCTCAATTGAACCGGCTTTCTTGGATTTGCAATGTTCAAAATAATCGGTTGTTCATCGAAATTATCAGTAATCTCGATTCTCGCTCGGCCGTTATAATTGCCAAGTGTTATATCGAGCTTATTGTTCTGAGGAACCAGATAACTCGTGTAAGCAATCTGCATATAATTAAAATACGGCGCGATGATACTTGTCTGCTTGCCCAACGAGAGAGCGACTTGGTTTAGGCCATCCAGCAGAGCAGTGGTTGTAAAGGTGCAATTGAAACGGTTGCAGAGTTTACTTTGTGCCGGAAGTCCGTTCAATGTCAAATCCATATATGAAGTGGTCCCGCAACAGTTATTGGTTTTCCCCACAAGTAGGATCGATACAGATGACCCTGGCACCGGAGAGGGAGTCGGTACGAAAAACTGAAGCGATGTCTGGTCGGTCCAATGCCACTCGTAATAGTCATCGAAATGACCGCTTATTTCTTCTGGGAGGATGTTGTCCTGCTCGGCTCGTACGTCTCGTGTATAGGATGTAATGAGTGTATCAACTGTCCCAGTGGGCGTGACATCAAGAGCAGACATCCGGCTCGCGGTCGAATCAAACACACCAGTAACTGTCAGCCAGTAGATGTTGTCATTAGTGTAAATGTTATTTATGTACTGTGGACTGAGCCCGGCGCGGTATACCCATCGGTCGATAAGTTCTCCGCAAAAGAGAAAATAATCGGAATGGCCAAACTGCCCATCGCCGCCATCGCTGATAATGAGCGGGATTTCTTCAAGCTGCGGGCGTGGTTTGCTGTTATCAATTTCTATCGGCAACCCACCAGCATAGAACAGTCGGATATCGGCAGTTGAAAGATTTGTCAATGATATACCGGCGGCTGAAAGCTGGGCTCCGCTGATCTTAAATAGGTCGGTCTCTTTTGCCAGCAGACTTTGATTGAGAATTATCTTAAACCATTCGTCCGACTGCAAAAACGGACTCTCGGCGGCTCCGTTTGAGACAGAGGATGAGGATCGGACAGCTCTCGATAAGGAAGGCCAGGTTACAAATTGTTCATAGTTGGCGACGCTTGAGGCAAATACCTTCTCAAAACGCGTATCGCTTTCGGCAACTCCGAGGCTCTTTGATATCCCGGTAGGCTCGAATGAAAGTTTCAATTCAACTGAGGTCGAGACTGCATTGCCGTTAACTGGCGCAATAGTGACTGTGACCAACTCACGTCCGCGCACGGTAAAGGGCTTGGAAATCTCGGCTAACGGCAATGATGCCTGCGTAGTTTGCGCAACGTTTTTTCTAATGTCACTTACTTCGAGCGGTTCAGATGTCACGCCGTTGGCAGACAAAAGTCGGACTTGGCTGCCATGTGGGATTCCTATGAGGATAGATTTGACCCATGCGCGGGATGAGTCCGAGGTTATGACCGTTTCGAGGTCGGAAAGGTCATTATTGATCGACACAAAACAGTGAAAGCCTGTTTCTGTTGATGATATTACAGTAATAGCAGGAATCACCCCGGACGAGTTTTCGCACACGAGCCAGAATGCTGAAATAAAAAGAGCTTTATACAAATAATTGTTCATACGTAACCGGGTTCATACCCGGCCCATGAACCAAGTCGCATTATCGCGCCGGTTATTGGGCCGAAAAAATTGAAGCCTCTCAAAAAGAAACGAAGTCTTAAATCTTTACAAACACATTAACCGTAGGGCGATAGTAGTCTCCTTATTGTATTAAAAGCTGTTTGAATGTATGCCGTTCTCGACCAAATGTCAATCAGAGAACGCTCAATCTGCCTCTACAGGGGCAAAAATGTGGCCAAAAACATAAAAGCCACATAAACAGGTCTGTGGCGATGGATAAATTGCTGGCAAATATAGCCTTATACACAAAAAAGGGTTCTGTCGAGACCTCTTTTGTCAATATGGTTGGTTGTGACCTGCATGCTTTTGCGTAATTACTGGCAAAATCCTGAAAAATGGCAAAAGTCAAAACCCATTTCACAAACCTATCGAAACCTTGCAAGCATCTCGTCGAGATTCTGACTTTGTATCTCTCCAGTCGATCCCAAATGCTCAATCCGACTGAGAAAACTCTCGTAGCTTCCCTGCGGAAGAAAAACAGCGGTGTAGACATCGTAAAGATAATTGGCGTATGTTTCCAACTGCTCGGTTGATTGAGGGTCAAGAAACAGCGCTCTTTTGATTTCAAGCATTCCCTGCTCAACCACATCCTCATAGGCGAGAAAGAGCGGACGCTGTCCTGCGACTGAGCGTTCAACAATTTCTCTTATCTCGGAATCCGAGACTTCGGCTCCTCTTCCTCTATTCCCCTCGCGCCACTCATCTGCGATATTTTGTCCATAACGAAGATAGTTATTCGATACCGAGTCAATCAACTGCTTCACCATCATGGCTTTTGCTAACGGCTCAGCGAGACGCAATCGCTCTCCCCATTCGGCCCGAAACTGCTTTGCTTGCATCTCCGTTGACTGCGCGACTTCGGCTGTCGTAGACGGGCCGGTGTCTATTTTAACGCCGCACCCCAAAAACAGAACAGTTACACAAAGTAGAAAAGCATTTTTCACTTTACTGCCACCTTTGATTTTGCGAATGGTCGTAACTCGCAGGTAAAATGTCTCAAGAAATGAGACTGACGAGTAATCTCAAAACCGACGAGCTCCTGTTTCCGGACGACAATTTTTTCCGCAACTTCGGCGACATAGTCAATATGTGAATTCGTATACACGCGCCTTGGGAGAGCCATCCGAACCAATTCCTGTCGCGCCGGAACAAACGTACCACTTTGCGGATCTGTCGTGCCGAACATGAGCGAACCGATCTCGACCGCCCTCACACCACCTTCGGCATAAAATGCCAATGCCAAACTCTGCCCGGGAAATTGTTCGGCTGGAATGTGCGGAAGCAACCGTCCGGCATCGATAAAGACCGCATGCCCCCCGGGTGGTTCAACTATTGGCATTCCTGCTTCGCGAAGTTTTTTGCAAAAGTACGCCACCTGCTCTGTTCGAAAATCGAGATAATCATATTCCATCACTTCTTCAAGACCCACAGAAAGTATCTCCAAATCCCTTCCAGCCAGACCGCCGTACGTCGGAAAGCCTTCGATAAGTATCTCAAGCTCGGTCAGCCGATGGTACAGGTCTTCGTCGTTGAGAGCGATAAAACCGCCCATATTTGCAAGTCCGTCTTTTTTAGCTGACATCATTACGCCGTCGCATGACTCAAACATCTCAGAGGCAATCTCAGGAATTGATTTATCGGCATACCTCGCTTCGTCGCGCTTTATAAAAAAACTGTTTTCAGCAAATCGGGCGCAGTCGAAATAAAAGAGAAGCCCGTATCGACGACAGATTTCGGAAACCTCATGAATGTTTTTCATTGATACCGGCTGCCCTCCGGCGGAATTATTCGTGATAGTCATGATTACCATGGCAATCGAATCAGACCCGTGGGCTTTGATAAACTCCTCGAGCTTGGCAGTATCCATATTACCCTTGAAGGGTATCGAATCATTAGACCCTGCTTCGGGGCAAGGCAGATCTATTGGAATACCACCCTTGTGGATGGTATTGCCTCGGGTTGTGTCGAAATGGGTGTTGTTGAGAACATACTGTCCCTTTTTGAGAATTGTGCTGAACATGAGATTTTCAGCCACCCTTCCTTGGTGGCACGGAATGACAAATTCCTTCCGGAATATCTGCCTGACAGTTTTCTCAAACCTGCGAAAAGACTGTGCTCCGGCATACGACTCATCCCCCATCATGAGCGCTGCCCATTGTTTGTTGGACATGGCCGATGTACCCGAGTCTGTCAAGAGATCGATGTAGATATCTTCGGCCTCAAGCTTGAAGACATTGTAATGTGCTGCGGCGATTCGTTTAAGCCTCTCTGCATGGTTGAGAAGCTTGATTGTCTCGATACTTTTTATGCGATACGGTTCTGCGGGTTGACGGCGAACATTCATATTTACCTCCTCATTTTTATTGCCTATGCGTAAGTTAGCAGCGCGAACTCATGAGAATGAGGATGTACTTAGGTGACGTCTTTAATACACTGGCGGCGAAAAGTAAGATCGAAGAGGCGTTCGTTGACTTGCTGGCGCATATATACTGCTAAGCCCTTCGCAATTTGAAATCGGGAATAATTTGCCCCGTGCGAATTTTTCTATAGTTGGAAATTACTGGAGATTCATGGGCACGAAGATAAGGAAAATCCTCCATTCGGGAAACGAGGCCAAGCTGTTTGAACACTTCGACACAAATCGGTCCAAGCGCGCGTTCGTTGCCATCATGGATTTTCACAACAATTCCTGTTGCCGGTTCGCTGAATCCGATTGCTTCAACCCCTTCAGCTCCTATTTTGCAAACAATATTACCTGGAAATGACCGCATCAGATCATAGTCGAACCGCTTCTCGCCTGAGACCATCAGAGGATGAGAAGACATCGCCGATTTTATTCTTTTCAAAGCCTGGGCTGTTTTAGGGTCACCTGAAAGTCCGTTGGAAAGATTCTTAAATCCTATGGCGAGGTTCTTAAGGGGCATTGCATAATTCGGCGCGCTACAGCCATCAGTACCCGAAAGCATCTGGGCGTGTGGGAATTTGCAGGAGTCGGCCACCGCCGTTTTGATTCTCTGCTGAGTTTCGCTATCTGGTTTCAAGTAGTCTGCAATTGGTTGCTTCAGGAAACGCGTCAGGGCTAAAAACCCGGAGTGTTTGCCCGAACAGTTGTGACGCGCCGAGTCAGTGTCTTCCGCATTCTGCGGATACTGATTAAACAGTTTCATCTGCAACGGCCAGTGGGAGCCGCACTGCAAGTCTTCCACTTTATTCCCCGCTTTGGAAAGAATTGACAAGACAACTTCGCGATGTTCATCGCTTCCGTTGTGCGAAGCGCACATGATCGCCAATTCCTTGTCAGTGAACTTATAATGTTCCGCCGCGCCGCTCAAATAAAGCGGTAAAGACTGAAAGGGTTTAATCGACGAGCGTGTGAAAAAAACTTGGCCTGGATCTCCGAGATAATGAGTCAGGTCACCGTCCCGATTTACCACGGCAACCGAAGCATAATGGACAGCTTCAACTCCCTCTCCGCGGATTACTCGAGCGCCGATCTCGGCATGAGACTCGTCTCTTTGTGTGACTTCGGCATTATGCGGTATATGAGTGCTTTCCATGGTAACATGTTAATAGGTTTTAGGGATGAAAAGTATCGTTTTTTCACAGTACTATCGTTTAAAGAGGAGTATGAGATTGCTTCGTCTCTCCGATTAGTCACCCCTCGCAAGGACTCGTACACTCAGGCAGTGTATTGATGATCAGTCGCTTACTTGCTACGGATGGCCATGCCCACCATGGTCATGGTAGTGCACCATATAGCTGTTCCGGCCCACCGAAAGCGAATCAATTATCGTATCAGTCGAGGTGTTAATTATGTAAACGCGCCCGTTCTGGTTTGGCGTATTCACACAGGCAACATACATTCGGCTGCCGTCATCGTTCGGATATATTCCGAATGGTTGAGGAACCCCTGTTGCAATCTGCTTTGTAACAGTTCTTGTTGTCGTATTGATAATTGCGACGGAATTGTCATTTTGAGTTGTGACATAGAGTTTGCTTCGGTCAGAAGAAAGCCGCATCTGACATGGCCCGGCTTCGATTGCGCCGGCGCCCGGGACAGCGACCGAGTCGATAACCGTTCTCGTCCTCAAATCCATTATCTTCACTTGTTTACTGGTGCGGCAGGCGATGTAGAGCAAACTGTCGGTTTCATCTATTGCAAGACCATAAGGGCCGTAATAAGTCGCCCCCGGTGGGCGGAGAGGATTTATACGAATCTTCTCAACGTCGCCGTTATCAGTATTTACGAATGTAATATCGTCTGAACCAAAATTACCGGCAATAAGTGTCCCACCCACGGAAAGCTTAATGTCATGAGTTTTGTCGCCAGCCTGGATGGTACTGTCGAAATGCGTCATTGTTGTAAGATTGTACCTGTGAATATGCCCGCCTCCTCCGCTCCCATTGAAATCTGTTGTATAGCCAATCGTGCCACCCGCCGAAATAGCTATCGCGGTGGGAAGCTGGTTCACGCCACCTGTTGCAACCGATATGAGAGAATCGTTATCAAGACCAAATTTGGCTATTTTGCCGCCTGCATCGCGATTGACTACGTAAGCGAATTCGTGGTCAGGCGAAAATTCGATATGGTGAGGTTTTGGCACACCAGCGCTAATTGAATCATAGCGCGCCAGCGTATTGGCGTCGTAAGCGTAGATCGTGCCATCCCCTTGATTAAGCACATAGATACGCTGTTCAGGCCTGCCTGTAATACCGGGCGGTGTGACGACTCCCGGATCCTCGCTACAGCCTGCCACAATCAATGCCAATAGTGCAGAGCCAATGAAACGTTTCATACTACGCATATTTGCTATCGCCTCCGTGTCCAATTCATATTTACACCTCAAACGCACCGGGCAGTTCTTCTGTTCCCGAGCTTCAAAATCGCTGCTTTCTTTAGAATGTCAAGAGCCTAATCGTTGTCAGGTTTCGGAAATTTCGACGAAGAATCGCTTTGAGGGATCAGTGGGTCCCCGCCCAAGACGAACTCCACCCCTCCATTGTAGAACTCAAGGAGCCGTTTGGGATGATTTTCTCTTGAGAGATTAATGCATTGGTTGGGAGTGCCGCGACGAGTCGGAAAGATATTTTCCCGCTCTCCGACATCAACGGGGTAGTAATCCACTATTCTCTCAGATACCAAAAGTTGACTGCCAGTCACGTCTGAAATAACATTGTCACTGCATTCAGCCCAGAAGAAAAAGATGGCGGCGGTTGTGTCCGGCACTTGGGCAATATGCTCATTTGAAAGCACCAGCCTGAGCAATGAGGCTTTGCGGCCGACACCGTAGCAGATCGGTTTACTTGTATCTGCCGACATTTTTGCCAACGCAATTGCCTTCCACAACGATCGTGGATAGTTCGGTCTGTTTTCAGTCTTGACTGGAGCGGCATTGAAGAATTCCCAACCGCAGGAGTCTTGTATTTCGCCGGGCAGAACCTCGAGGATTTCCACGAAGGAACTTGTCATACCAATTAGCAATGAGTATCCCGCAATAGGGTAACCAAACGATTCGACGGTGACATCTAATGTATCAGCAATCCGCATATCGCTTACTTTCAGCCGCTCTACTCTAATTATTATTTTGACTGAATCTTCATTGAGGATATTTGAAGATAAATCAGGGTCAGTTTGTGTCCCTTGGGTCGATGATGCCATTGAGAGAACGGCAATTACAATCAGTGTAAGATTAATTGATGATTTCAGAGTAAAGTACACCATTGTTTTTATCTATAAAAAAGCCCCCTCGCACGGGGGCTTTTCTGATACAAATTCGATTCGTTTGTGCTACTTGACAACTTTGAATGTATATGGACCGCCCCATTTGGGATGACCAGTGACGTTCCCCTCTGCAGCCGAGGAACGTGCCGTCTTCCAATATCCGCCGGGCGGAAAGAACGAAGAATCAACAACTATAATGCCAGCCTCGGGAACGACTATATCAATTGAAATCATCTTTGATTTCTTCTGAGGTTGATATCCAGTTCTTGCTGCAAGCCCGGCAAAGCCCACGATATCCGGGAGATTTCCGTCCCAGTCGGTTTGAGTGACATAGAAACCAAAATCCCACACTGATCTGTCCTGCCACCCATTATGTCCCTTGATACTTCCGTTTTCAAGAAGACCTTTAACTGTATCTGCGGCATGCTCAATTTTCTTAATTGTGGGAGAACTGATTTTGAAGCCGGAGGTAAACCCCATCCATTTCTGGTCATTTTCATAATATATATCCAAAGAGACCTTTTGGCCCGCCTTGATGGTCGAATCGTTGACCGCTCCTGCCCCGGAAACCTTTATGCTCACCCCTGTTGCCATAACAGATGACGACAGCATCAGAGCCCCAGACAAAACCAACGCTAAACTTTTTGATCTTCTCATCAATCTTCTCCACTTAGAGTTATTATTTCGAGCTATTATACCCATGATTGTCTTCAAGACTTATTATAGTCCAAGAAATCGCCCAAGTCAATCGATTTTGAGACTGATTTCGAGCACCGATGCGAGCATTACATTAACCCTTCATAACGTTAAGTCTTTATCATTCGTATATTTATATATCGATACCTTAATGCAGTCCGGAAGCGAAAAGTTCCTTTTTTCGTTTGACTGATACGTAGTCTTGCTTTATCATTTCGGAATCATTGAAGGCAGGTGAGGATGATTTTTGGCTACAAATATTGCAAATAAACCCCGGCAAGGACAATCATCGGTCCTTTTTAATCCTTCAATTGGCAAAAAATATCTAATGGCTATCACTGGCATAATTGCCTTTGGTTACCTTCTGGGACATATGGGCGGCAATCTTCTGGTCTTTTTGGGACAGGGCGCTATAAACGGCTATGCCGAAAGCCTCCATGCCATTCCCGCCGCTTTATGGGCAGTTCGAATAATTCTTATTCTCGCTATTGTCATTCATATATGGATAGGGATTAAGCTCGCTGCGGAAAATAGTTCAGCACGGCCTGTTGCCTACACAAAGAAAACTTTCGTCAAAGCCTCCCTCGCATCGCGCACCATGTGGCTCAGCGGACTGACAATCCTTGCCTTTCTCATCTATCATCTATTGCATTTCACTGTTCGCGTGACAAGTCCAGAGTTTCAAACACTTGTCGATTCGCTTGGACGTCCCGATGTCTATTCCATGGTAGTGCGTGGATTCAGCAACTACGCGCTCTCAGCTTTTTATATTATTGCTGTTTTTTTGACCTGTTTTCATTTGAGTCATGGCATTTCAAGCATGTTCCAATCACTTGGGATCAATAATCCCCGCCTCCAGCGGAAACTCGACATTGGCGCGATGTCCTTCTCAGCAATTTTATTCCTCGGATTTTCCTCAGTGCCGGTGGCAGTCATGCTCGGTTATGTCACGCCTGTGGTGAGAAGTCTCTAAGCATGTCAGTTCCTGACGCAAAGATTCCCAGCGGACCCATTGAGTCAAAATGGGAGAATCACAAATTTAATCTCAAATTGGTGAATCCGGCTAACAAACGTAAATTTACCATCATCATGGTCGGCTCCGGACTTGCCGGCGCCTCAGCCGCGGCATCTCTTGCGGAACTTGGCTATAATGTCAAATGCTACTGTTATCAGGACAGCCCGCGCCGCGCCCATTCTATCGCCGCACAAGGCGGCATCAATGCCGCAAAAAA
The DNA here is from genome assembly GCA_034439475.1 of Candidatus Zixiibacteriota bacterium. Lineage (NCBI taxonomy): Bacteria > Pseudomonadati > Candidatus Zixiibacteriota > Candidatus Zixiibacteriota bacterium. The sequence goes on along the minus strand of JAWXAN010000028.1, from coordinate 2,646 downwards.
TTACCAAAACGATGGCGATTCCATTCAGAGGCTCTTTTATGACACTCTCAAAGGCGGCGACTTCCGCGCCCGAGAGGGAAACGTTTACCGCCTTGCCGAGCTCTCGGTGGATATTATCGACCAGTGTGTCGCGCAGGGAGTCCCCTTCGCCCGAGAGTACGGCGGCCTGTTGTCAAATCGCTCATTCGGGGGCGCACAGGTCTCCCGAACATTTTACGCCCGCGGACAAACCGGGCAACAATTATTATTGGGGGCGTATCAGGCGCTGGAGCGACAGATAGGACTTGGCAAAGTCAAAATGTTCACCCGCTCGGAAATGCTCGACCTAGTAGTTGTCGATGGCCATGCCAAGGGTATTATCGTCCGCGATTTGGTCTCCGGTAAAATCGAATCTCATACTGCCGATGCCGTTATTCTCGGTACCGGCGGATACGGCAATGTCTTTTATCTCTCGACCAATGCCAAAGGCTGTAATGTCACCGCAACCTATCGGGCCTATAAAAAAGGCGCGCTGTTTGCCAACCCGTGTTTCACCCAAATCCACCCGACCTGCATACCCGTTTCGGGCGAATACCAATCGAAACTGACTCTCATGTCCGAATCGCTTCGCAATGACGGCCGTATCTGGGTTCCCAAAAAAGCCGGAGACAAACGCAAACCGCAGGATATTCCTGACAGCGAGCGCGATTATTATCTTGAACGGAAATATCCCTCGTTTGGCAATCTTGCGCCGCGTGATATTTCATCCCGAAGCGCCAAAGAGATGTGCGATGAAGGGCGCGGTGTCGGCGAAAGCGGACTCGGGGTGTATCTTGATTTCTCAGATGCCACAAAACGGCTCGGCAAAGAGGTTATCGAAGACCGCTATGGCAATCTTTTTGAAATGTACAACAGGATTACTGGCGAAGACCCGTACAGCCAGCCAATGCGGATCTATCCGGCCGTGCACTACACCATGGGCGGGTTGTGGGTGGATTACAATCTCATGAGTAACATTCCCGGGCTATTTGTTTTAGGCGAAGCGAATTTTTCAGACCATGGCGCCAACCGTCTCGGCGCAAGCGCCCTCATGCAGGGCTTGGCCGACGGCTATTTTGTCATCCCCTACACTATCGGTGACTACCTGGCCCAGAGCGTGAAGAAATCAATTTCTGCAGATTCGAAAGAATTCAAACGAGCCGAGCAAGATGTCGAAATGCGGGTCAAGAAACTTCTCTCCGTTCGCGGTAAACGGACAGTTGACTCATTCCATCGTGAACTCGGTAAAATCCTCTGGGATAAATGCGGCATGGCCCGCGATGCAGCCGGACTAAAAGAAGCGCTCAGACGGATTCCGGAGTTGCGTGAAGAGTACTGGAAAAATGTCAATGTTCTGGGTGACAACCAGGAACTCAATCAGTCGCTCGAAAAAGCCGGACGGGTCGCCGACTTTTTGGAGTTCGGCGAATTAATGTGCCTCGACGCCCTCGAACGCCGAGAATCATGCGGCGGGCATTTCCGGACTGAATATCAAACCGAAGACGGCGAGGCCCTTCGTAACGACGCCGAATTTTCTCATACCGCTTGTTGGGAATACAAAGGTGACAATAATGCGCCCCAACGCCACAAGGAAGAACTCACATTTGAATTTGTAAAACCATCGACCCGGAGCTATAAGTAATGAATCTCACCCTCCATGTCTGGCGGCAGAAAAATGCCCAAAATCCGGGACGAATGGAAACCCTTCAGGCAAAAGATATTTCCCCCGAGATGTCGTTTCTCGAAATGCTCGATGTTGTCAACGAGGACCTCATTGCCAAAGGCCAAGACCCAATCGCATTTGACCATGACTGCCGCGAAGGGATTTGCGGAATATGCGGACTTATGATCAATGGTGTCGCCCATGGCCCCGAAGCAAGCACGACCACCTGCCAGCTCCACATGCGTCATTTCCATGACGGTCAGGATATTTATATCGAACCGTGGCGCGCAAAAGCCTTTCCTGTCATCAAAGATTTGGTGGTAGATCGCTCAGCTTTTGACCGGATTATTCAGGCTGGAGGTTTTGTCTCGGTGAATACTGGCGGTACTCCTGATGGCAACACGCTGCCAATTTCAAAACGTGCCGCCGATAAGGCGATGGATTCTGCGGCCTGCATTGGCTGTGGGGCATGTGTGGCGGCATGCAAAAATGCCTCGGCGATGCTCTTTGTATCGGCCAAAGTCTCGCACCTCTCTCATCTGCCGCAGGGGCAGGTCGAACGAGAAGAGCGGGTTATGAATATGGTGGCGCAGATGGATGCGGAAATGTTTGGGGCATGCTCGAATCAGTATGAGTGCGAAGCCGTCTGCCTGGTCAATATCAGCGTGTTTAATATCACGAATTTGAATCGAGAATATTTCAAGGCGATTAGGAAGAAGTAGGGGGTTGTCGTCCTGTGGCGCGTCTGACGGATCAGCGTGCAGGAGCAGGGGGGCTTTCAATTTCGCCTCGCAACGACGTGCTGGGGAATTTGGCCTTGATTCTTCGTACACGCCGTCCTCCATTGGCGGAGCCGAGACGCCCCGAACGAAAGAAGAAGACGTCAGTCCGCCGCGGCGGGACTGACCTACGAATATCGGAGAACCCGTCACAATGTCATTCCAGCGCACGCTGGAATCCATCTT
>JAWXAN010000027.1 GCA_034439475.1 Candidatus Zixiibacteriota bacterium | reverse complement strand
CCGGGCATTGTTGGCAAGCTGTGAGAAGTCTAAAGAATTATAGTATGGTGTCGGATTAGCCGGATCAAAGAGATTTTTGTAATCATCGGGATTGACATGGATTGAATCACCAGCGACAATTGCTATGGTGAATTCAGCCCTAGCGCCGGGAGGCAGATCAAAAGAGCCGAAGCTGTAGACGAATTCAGCATTATTTCTGGCATTACTATTAGTTGCAAACGAGACAGCACCGCCATGAGGCGGCAGAAAGCCTTCTGCTGTATGGTCGACCGCGGCAAACATCTGATCGTAGTCAAATTCGCGTTTGCTCATAAGATAGTAATAATTGTTATCGTAATAAGGAAAGCCGAGGCCATGACCAAAATCCCGAAACCGTTCTCCGGGCTGCGCAAATTGGCGCGGACCCCACGGAAGCTCTAAAGCCATTGACCCGAAGTGAAGTTGAGCTGGCGTCCACCAATTGTAATTGCGTCGTTTGGCATCGCTTGGCGCTTCTAAAAGTCGCATTCCGACGCCCGCCTTCGGAGTTATATCACTCCATTCTCCGTTACTGAACCTGCCGTCGGTGTCGATGATATAAGAGATCCCGACTGTGTCCCGATAGTTGCAACCATCAATAGAAGGCCAGTCTTTGAGATGACCGACGTAGCATCCAGGATTAGAGTCAGACGGATTAAAATTGCTCGAATGATTGCCCCCGAGTCCGACAAAGACCTGTTCAATCGTTTGCTTGCCGATATTTTCAAGTTCATAGCTGACGAGGATAAAATCATCGACGGGGGGGCTAGACCAAGCCATCGACCGCTGGCGTATTTTGATATTGAGCGGGGTATGTTTGTTTTCTGGATAGAAGGGAAAACGTGACGAGAACGGTGTCTTGATTACTGTATCAAGATACTGGCAGACAAGATCAAGCTCTGAGCGGGCCTCGTGCGAGTAGTAACTCTGCCGGTTATCTTTGGTTTGATAGCCAAAATATCCAAAGGTTGAAGGATCAGTCGTAAGTTCGAATGATCCAAAACGTGTACTGAGCGTATCACTATTGACGATGCCGCCAATTGTGATATGACCGGCAAGATATGACCCACCGCTCTCAGGTGGATAAGTAAATATTTTATGATGAAGCCCGGTTAACGGGTCAAGAACGATATCATGAGGCACTTGATAGAACACGCCCATATTGTAGAACAGCATCTTCAATTTGTTATTCGTTTGCAGACCGTAAATATAAGCTGAACTGTCTTGAGCGGTAGAGATCGTGAAGGTGGTTATTGCTATGACTGAGACGAGGAATACTGTTCTGAGCATTGAAATCACAATCTCCGACGACATTTGGTCCATCTTGATGAGTGAGCACATATTATCGCATCATACATCATTGAGACGTACATGGGCGAAAATAGTGTATTGCGTTCATCGCCACTCATTAACTTAGTGCTGTCGAGCGCGAATGCGCCCGACAGCAAAATTATGCCGCCAGGAAACCTTGCCTAGCGACATAGCTTGATATGAGGATCCATCAATTGTTCAAATCGGCGGGCAGGTACGACACCGCGTGAGACAATTGGCGGGCGGGGGCTGCGGAGGATTATTGACGCAGATATTAGTGTGCAGTTGCAACCAACCCTCGCAAGACCAATACGTAGGATCATCGCAGCCATGATATAACAACAAAATTCACCCGGCGGCGGTTCAGGGCCTGCGAAGGCCGGAGCCGCCACAGTAAATGCCATGGCAAAGATGAACATAAATAATGATACTAGTCCAATGACTCCGAGTAATTGTTTTGTAAACATAGTAACACTTCCATTGTGTGGTGTTCCACAACAGATGGGAACACTCGTTTCGACATAAACGAACTATCAACTGAAACTACCGAACAGAGATGATCTCCTCCCTTCTAAGCGCGTACGGGTGAAGAGCGGTGATCTCTCTGGATGAGTCAATATATATATTAAACGGGTATGTAGAGATTTTATATTTCTGACCGATTTCCCTCTGATGGTCATTGAGTATCCGAAACGAGAAATTCGATTCTTCATGGATGAATTTGGTCGCCTCAAAATCTCCTGTTGCAATCATAATTATCCGCTCCGGCGACAACTGGTTACTTTTTATCAGCGAATCGATCATCAGAAGCTGGCCATGACAGGAATTACAAGTGGGCTCGACATAGGTGATAATCGTATTGCCTACAATCAGATCCGATAGCATGAAATGATGGTCATCGGTGGCATCAAACTCGAAATCAGGCAGGGTATCGCCGACCGAAAGTGTGCCCATACGCTCCAAGAGCTGTTTAGCAAATAATTCACGTTCGGTCTGACTTTCAGCCGCGACCTCGGCCTCTTTTTGATTGTTAATGATACCCCCTGCAAAAGTACCGCCGAAATAGGCGAGCGCTGATGCCAACAGGATAACGAGCGAAACCGAGAGTATTCGGTGGCCTGCTCGTGGACTTTGATTCTTATGCTGGATCAAGCTGCCCTCCCTGTGAAGAGTTCGCGCTTGCCAATTGACATAGATTCGGTATGTGAAAAGAATGATTCTCGATGAAAGTCGGTCGCGAATCGACAGATTCTTGAAAGCCGAGAAAAGAGCGATTTATCGCGGGGGGGGGGCAATAAAGAGAAGAGTCCTCGATTTAGCGAGCTTCTCTCTTGACAAAACCATGATCACAGTTGCCTTAGCTTTCAGTTGACATTCTTGATAATAGAAACAAGCAAGCTTATTCTTGACCTGTTGTCAAGTCATTCGTTTGAAATTTTCAGAGAAGTCATCCCACAAACTGTTCTCGTGAGAATCCAAAGCAACTATTATCCATTCCCCCCTCCAAACTCAGCGTTTGACTATCGCGCATGCGACAAGTATATTGCCCGCTTGTATGCAGGTAACTCGATGAAAGCCAAAGCCGTTTCTGCGGCGCACGGATTGAAACTATCCTGCCTCGGGTGGCACCAGGAAGCCGCCCTCCGAATGCTCAATAACAATCTCGATGCCGAGGTTGCAGAAAAACCACAGGAACTAATCGTCTACGGCGGGTCTGGCAAAGCGGCACGTAACTGGGATTGTTATGAGGCCATTGTCCGCTCGCTGAAGTCACTCAAAAATGATGAAACACTATTAATCCAATCGGGAAAACCGGTAGGCGTATTTCAGACCCATGAATATGCTCCGCGAGTGCTTCTCGCCAATTCTCATCTTGTGCCGCACTGGGCGACATGGGAGAAATTCCGCCAGCTCGAGAAGCTTGGACTTATTATGTACGGCCAAATGACAGCCGGGTCCTGGATGTATATAGGCACACAGGGGATCATCCAAGGCACCTATGAGACGATCGCCGCCGCCGCTGACAAGCATTTCAACGGCGATTTGACCGGAAAATGGATTTTGACCGGCGGCATGGGAGGGATGGGCGGCGCCCAGCCTTTGGCGGCGACACTCAATAACGCGTCGGCGCTGGTTGTCGAAATTGATGAAGCCCGCATCGACCGACGAGTCAAAATCGGCTACTGCGACATCAAAATCAAAACGCTCGATAAGGCCCTTAAGCTCATAAAAGAGCAGACAAAATCCGGCGTCCCTATTTCTATAGGGCTGGTCGGCAATTGCGCCGAGGTTTTTCCTGAGATATTCCGCAGGGGGATTATTCCCGATATTGTGACAGACCAGACATCGGCCCATGATGAACTCAATGGATACATCCCAGAAGGACTGACCGTAGCCGAAGCAATACGCCTTCGCACAGTTGATGCCAAAGGGTATATCGCGCGCTCGTTCGAATCGATGGCCAAACACTGCGATGCCATGATAAAGTTTCAGAAAGCCGGCTCGATTGTTTTTGATTACGGAAATAACCTTCGCGGCCAAGCTGAGCTCGGCGGACTGAAAACAGCATTCTCGTTTCCCGGCTTTGTGCCGGAATATATACGGCCGCTTTTCTGCGAAGGGAAAGGGCCGTTCAGGTGGGTTGCACTCTCGGGAGACCCTAAAGACATTGCCATAACAGATGACATTATTCTCAAAGAGTTCTCCTACAATAAGCCGCTTGTGAGGTGGATCAAAAAAGCCCGCGAAAAAGTTCCCTTTCAAGGTCTACCTGCCCGGGTCTGTTGGCTTGGATATGGCGAACGGGCAAAGTTCGGGGAAATAATCAACAGCTACATTAAGAAGGGCAAAATTAGCGCGCCGATGGTCATTGGCCGCGACCATCTCGACTGTGGCTCAGTTGCTTCGCCTTATAGGGAAACCGAAGCCATGAAAGACGGCTCGGATGCTATCGCCGACTGGCCGCTGCTCAACGCCATGCTCAATACTGCCTCAGGCGCGTCATGGGTGTCGATCCACCATGGAGGCGGAGTCGGCATTGGCAATTCGATTCATGCCGGGATGGTGATTGTCGCCGATGGCTCAAAAGAGATGTCACTTCGATTGAATCGCGTTCTGACCAACGATCCGGGCACCGGAATTATTCGTCATGCCGATGCAGGGTATGACGATGCCACCAAGTTCGCCAAAGACAATAAAGTAAAGATTCCGATGGCGAAAAAATGAGTTCCATGATGTAACGCTAAGTCTCGCATACCTGAATCATTCAACGTCACGATGAGACGCCTACAAAATCACTATAACAATGCATGTAAATAAGAAAGCGACTCTACTTATAAAGAACATCGGACAACTGGTCACAATGGCCGGCGATGTTCCGCGGCAGGGCAAGGCAATGAATGATCTTGGGCTGATCACAAATGCCGGCATTACCGCCGCAGGCGAAGAAATTGTCTCGGTGGGTGATTCAGATGAAATAGAACGACGTTCGCCGCTTGCGTTCGGATGCCGGGTAATCGATGCTGGCGGATGTGTGGTCACACCGGGTTTTATCGATGCCCACACCCATCCCATTTTCTCGGCCACGCGTGAGAGGGAATTTGAAATGCGAACCCAGGGCAAAACATATATGGAAATTGCCGAATCCGGCGGCGGAATCAGATCATCGGTGCGGGACCTTCGCGTGACATCATCAGAAGTTCTGTTTCAGAAAGCAAAAAAGCGATTAGACCGGCTTCTGGCGCATGGGGTGACGACTATCGAAGCAAAATCCGGTTATGGCTTGTCAACGGAAGCTGAGATAAAGTCTCTCGAAGTCATTCGCGAACTGAGAAATCATCATCCGATGGAAACGGTCTCGACTTTTTTGGGAGCGCATGAATTCCCCGATGAATACCGCAACGACCGCAAAGGATATATAGATTTAATTCTCAACGAAATGATACCGGCTGTGGTTGAGGCTAACCTCGCGGAGTTTTCAGATATATTTTGTGAAGAGGGGGTATTTAGTATCGAAGAGTCGCGCCTCATTCAACAAACCGCCCAAAGCGCGGGGTTGAAACTTCGCTTCCATGCCGATGAACTCGCATCGACCGGCGGTGCGGAACTCGCCGCATCAATGGGCGCCGTCAGCGCAGATCATCTGATGTTTATCTCAGAGAACGGCATACAGGCACTTGCGAGTAGTGGAACTTCGGCTGTGCTTTTGCCCGGAACATCATTTTCGCTCGGCGGACGCCATTACGCTCCAGCAAGAAAAATGATCGAGTCCGGTGTTGTTATCGCCCTGTCGACAGACTGCAATCCGGGCTCAAGCTGCACTGAGTCATTGCCAATGGTTATGTCGTTGGCGGCAATACATATGAAACTGACTGCGGCGGAAACAATTTCAGCGGTCACAGTCAATGCCGCGGTTTCAATAAATCGGGAGAAAACTATCGGCCAGATTGTCTCCGGCAAGCAGGCCGATATTGTGCTCTGGGATATGGCGGATTATCGCGAACTTCCCTATCATTACGGAGTGAATTTGGTGACCAAAGTAATTAAAAAAGGGAAGCTCGTTGTCGGCTGATAATGATGGATCGTATATGAGAAACATTTCTGGAAATCAGTACTTCGTTCACACTGTTCGGACAGTTGCTCTTCTCATGGTTATTTTGATTATGTGTTCCGGTTGCAGTGTCTACACGTTCAATCCGAAAGGGAAATCGAGTATCAGTTCCATCTATATTTTCCCGTTTGAAAACATAACTTCGGAGCTGACTTTGACTGAACGATTAACAACCCTCATCACCGATGCCTTTATCGCGGAGGGAAGTATCAAATTGCTTCCCGAAGAAAATGCCGAGGCCGTGTTGATTGGCTCATTGAATCGGTATGAACGTCTGCCGCATCGATTTGACCAGAACGATCAGGTTGAGCAGTACAAAGTGGTCATGAGTTTTGATCTCACTTTGAGGAATCCGACAGACCAGACTGATATATGGAAAGAAGTCACAATTCAGGAAGGGATCTACGATGCCGCGACTGAGACTGAAGAAGTCGGACAATCGAAAGCAGTCGCGCGTCTGGTGGAGGCCATTCTCAATAAGACGATAACTTCATGGTGAAGGGGGCATATATATTGAGGGGGCACATATAATGTCATTTAATGTCAATCTCGCGCCAAATGTCATTCCAGATCTAAATGTCATTCCCTTCCCAACTGTCATTCCAGCGCAAGCTGGAATCCATCTTCGTCTTCGTGCAGGCCATCTTTGCTTGTCCGCCGTGGAGAGACCAGCACCACATATAAGACTGCGCTCAGATAGAGCAGGCTCCTCACGCGTTTAGGAAGCTGTGCGATAAATCGCCAGAGAGCTATCCCTACCACCACAGTCACAATTGAAAATGGCAGCACCCAGCCGAAACTGGGCATTGTCTCTTTGAGGCCCGAAGCCTCAACAATTCCTCCAACGACTCATGCAGCCTCGCCGCTTCGTCTACCGACAAATAGAGAAATATCGCGGACAATCCATACCAATACTTAAAACCGACATTCTTGAATTGCCGTCTCTGGGAAGCGATAACAAATGCTATGATCGAGCCAACCAAGAGGATGACCGACGAAAACCACGTCGGGATATTTGACTCATAAGCCAAATTAAAGAGCGGAATGATTCCTCGAAGATGATCGTATCCGAGGTAGTATTTGCTGAAAACTCCTGCGAGACTTGTGATGGTAAGAAAACTAATACAGGCGAGGAGTACTTTGAGAAGATTTATAGGTTGTATAATGATGTTTCTATTCGACATGCTCGCCCCCCGGACCCTATCGGGTTTCCACGTACTCAATAAATCTCGATCCGCCTCTCGTCGACAGGCGAATCTTTTGGATACTCCACCCTTATCGACTTAAACGGGCAGCCGCTTGATGACTATCATCGTGAGATCATCGTAAATATGGTCTTCACTCGCAAATTTTGTCACGACAGCATAAATCGCGGCCTGAATCTCTTTGGCTGACTTCGCCTTATTTTTCTTTATAACCTCGATGAGCCTGTCGAGACCGAATTCCACTCCATTTTTGTCGAAAACTTCTGTCACACCGTCCGTATAGAGAACGACCGTGTCGCCGGGGCTGAGAACCATCGCACGCTCTTCGTATGTCGCATCGCTGGTGACTCCGAGCACCGGGCCGCCTTCAGCTAAATATTCGACCTGTCCGTTTTTGCGCAATAAGACCGGAAGATTGTGGCCGCAGTTTGAGAATGTTAGTATGTGATGACGGGCATCGAGCACACCATACACGGCCGTTACATAATTCCCCGATTCCATGGATTCGAACAGGAGGGAGTTTACTTTCTGACAGATAGTTCTGATGGAATAATTGTTGCGGATTTCTGCAATAAGCGAGGCACGAAAAGATGCCATAATCAGAGCCGCCGGCATTCCTTTGCCGGAAACATCGCCTATGGCAATACCGGTATGGCCGTCAACTATTCGTATGAAATCGTAATAATCACCGCCAACCTGCCCCGATGAAATGTTTGTCCCACAAACATCATATCCGGCCACGGCGGGATCCCGCTCCGGCAAAAACGAACGCTGAATTTCTCTGGCGATGTTTAACTGTTCGTCGAGTTTTTTGGCGTCGAGCAAGCTCTGATGAAGTCTCGCGCGTTCGAGCGATATCGCCGCCTGCGAGGCAAAGGCCGAAACAAGCGAGATCGTGCGCCGGTCGTATGCTCTGAGCTGATCGGATTCAAGATTTATGACGCCCAGGATTTTATCGCCGAGCTTTATCGGAACAACCAGTTCGCTTTTGGTTTTCGGGTTGGCATCCACATATCGGCTGTCTTTGGAAACATCCGGCACATTGACCGGCTCACCCGTGTGGGCCACCGAACCGATAAGGCCTTGACCGATTTTGAGCTGGAGTTTTTCATCATAGCTCGGATCATAGCCTACCACAAATATGGATTTGACTTTCATCTCCTCCGGGTCGATCAGGAAGACGCCGCCGACATCGTAGGATATTACTTGTTTGAGCGATGACATAATTGCCCTGAGGACCTCATCGAGATTGAGCGAACTCGAAAGCTTCATCCCGACTTCGAGCAGAAGATTTTTCTCAAGCGCTTCGCGTTTAACTTCGCGATAGAGATGGGCGTTGTCGATTGCCACCGCAATTTGGTTGTTGAGACCAGTGAGCATATCTTGGTCGGCATCGGTGAACTCGCCATCGGCTTTGTTGAGAGCCTGGATGACTCCGATCATATGCCCTTTGCCGATAAGCGGCACCGTGAGCACGGTTCGGATTTTTATGCCTACCAATGCGCTCAATTCAGGGTCTACAAAACCGTTGTCTGAGGCGTTATTGACGATGAACGGCTCCCGGAAGCGCGATGCCCAATGTGTAACTTCTTCATTCAACTCTCTCTTGATGACTTTCATGTCGCATTCGGCGCAGAGCATAAAGCGGATTTTCATGTCGCTTCGATGATGGTCGACTCTGAACACAAGCGCGGCTTCGGAACCAGCGGCAGTCATGACCAGTTTGAGGACCGATTCGAGGAGGTCTTCGTATTCTAATGTCGAGTTGAAAATCCGAGCGGCTTCGAGCAGAAGCTTTTCGGTACGTGTGCGCTGTGTAATCTTGGACATGGGACTGAAAAGGTACGCATCACAATGATAAAGTCAATCATATTTGAAATGACCTCAATACCATGAGTATACGTGCGTCTTAATAGTAGAAAACGCGTTACTGTGCCAGTAATACGAAAAAAAGTGGCTTACTTCGCGCCTGTCGGAGGCTCGGGGGTAATGTTCACGGGCGCGTTCAACATCTCAGGCGACCGAACCGCCCCGTCAGGGTCTGGTGGAAATTCAGCGACAACAGCCGGCCAGGTTAACTTGATGGTCGCTACGCCATCGTCATAAAATATGTAATTCGTCACCGGGATAATTCCAGACGGAACGCGTTCGCCCGGAATCAGATCATAATTGCTGTTCAAATACATAGTAAAGTACGGCTCAGGGTCAAAACCTTCATTTATGGCTATCTCCGTTCTCCAACTCAAAGTGGAATTGTAACAGTCATTAGAACACGAACCGCAATCATTTGTGTTTATACCGACATCTATTCCGGCTCCCATGGACATGGTGAAAGTGTGATGCAGTGGATCTATACCTCCAAGTGCGCCAAACGAAATGGCGTCGACTGCATTTTCGATTATGGGTATTTCTCCGCCACCCGACCAGGTGCTCGTCCAACAGCATCCGCCAGTACAGCCAGTTCCGCTCCCGCCGGCCGTAAAACTTCCGTAGGAGTCCAGGGCATGGTAGAAGGGGACACCAACAAGGTTGACCGGCGGCTCGTGTATTACCTCGCGGTGTGCGTGTATATCGGCGCGAATATGAACATTCATTTCTACCACTACTTTCGCCCCACCCTCCTGGTGCTCGTAATGGAATGGAATCCGCCAGGAAGTCAGATTGACTACGTTGCTTTTTCGATATGTCAGAGGCGTTAGGTCACCGAATGACCCACGCACTTCCACAGCCACCGGGCCAGCTGAGCCGGTGCCGTCTCTTCCGATGTCACACTTTATTTCGGTCGGTGTCCAGCTTACCACATTGAGATCGACCCCGTCTGCTTGCACACGCCTGTCGGCCGCGCCCGGGTCAGTCCCGAAAATGCCATTGATAGTCAAACCATCAACCGCTTCCTCCATACTCATAAATGAAATACTTGGCGCGAGCAGGCCGAAATTCCCAGATCCATGAAATGATTTGAACGTTGTCAAACCGCCAGCGCTAAGGCTTGGATGAATATGTAACCCCCTATTTGCCAAATCTCCGTAGATGTCGGGATACGGAAAGGGGCGTTGGTCCGGAGTTTCTTTTGGAGCCGCTTCATTTGCCCCAAGCAGGCGATCAAACATGAACTTCGCAACCAATGCGGCGGCATCGCTACCTACTATGTGAGACCAGCCGAAATAGACCGACGCATTCTTGTTCAACATGGCGTTTCGTAACCCTGCCGCCAAGGAGCCGCCTGCTCCGCAGGCGTCAATAAAGACCATCGCGTTTGGAGCAAAGTTTCCCCAATAGTAGCTTATGAATTTAGATGTAATGCCGTAATGGAGTTCTCTTATTTCCGCTCCAGCAACCGTCACACCGACAACTTCGATCATGAGAACCAAACGCTTAGCCTTCATATCTGCGGTATACGAAGGAATATTTGCAACTGTCACTTCTGTCATTGTCCACAAAGCAAACTCTCCAACGGTAAGGGTCGGGTCGTAATAACCCGCCCCGCCATGGCCGTCAAAATAGAGAATACCATCTCCGCTCACGGACTTGAGGGCGTTGACCGTACCCGATGTTGACGCCGCCATGAAATAACCATTCAATGTCAGCCACGACCGTATAGTTGGGCCAGCAGGCGTGAAATAAGCCCCCAAAGTCTGAATCATACGAACTTGTGCCGATTCCGGTAATTCCTCGCTTGCTGCGGCAGACGGCTGCGGGGTAACGTTCCCAACTGGCTTAGAATTATCCGGTATCACGATTTGATTCAATTCATCAATGGATTCATAAACTGTCGGGCCTACAGCGGAAGCAGAATCCGATGGTGGCCGATTTTTGCCAAACATGAGCATCACACTGTCGGCAAAAAGTGCCCACACGTTTCCAGTCTCACCTATAACCCCCGCCGTATCAAATTCAGGAAGGGTATTGATATAATCTGCTAATTGATTGTTGGCAGCATCAAGATTTGACCAGTTAAGGGTGCTAGAGAAACTGTCAACACTGTCAATAGCTGCCATACGTACAGCCGGGTCCATCAGAGTCTCATCCTCACAAGGAATAAGCGGCGCGTAGCTAATGAAAAGAAAATCAATCAATGCCGATAAATCGGACACATCGATAACCCCATCGATGCTCCCATCGACATTTGCCTCGGCGAGACAAGCCGGCTCGGCATAACTGATAAAAAGAAAATCGATGAGAGATGTCAAGTCAGAGACATCGGTCGAATCACCGGGAGAACCATCGATGTTACCAGTACTTCCGACACAGCATTGTTGACTCAGAGCGACATCATGCGAAAAAAGAATAAAACAGAAAACAGCGCAGACTATTAAAAATCGCTTCATGATGTAACCTACTCCGATCAGAACTGAATGTTTTGTCGCGCGTTGAATACGTTGCACGTCCAGATGTACTAATACTGTGATAAGATAGGCGAATATCCATTCTTGTCAATGGATAAAACGCGCTTCAGGCGTACTGTCGGGCGCCAACATTCAGATCACACCGCAAGCTGTGGCGGGTTCTCTTCTCTTGGTCTTGTAGCGATGAACCCCTGTGGTTCAGCGATTCCGCAGGCCATCTTACGTGGCTGGTGTACGTTTCCGTGCACCAACAAATTCCTCATATCCGTCATGGCTGTCCCCCTCACGAAAGAGGGCAGGCACAGGGACCTGCCCCTACGGAATAAACAGAGTTATCATTTGATTGTCCTGTAGGGGGCACCCTGTGGTTGCCCGACATTGGAGGGCTGCCCTCCCTCTTTCTTCACACCGTCCGCCACGGCGGGCGGTCCTGACAATCTCATATTCATCCGATATTCGTATGCCGAAACTTTCTCCGGTCTCCACCTCTTCCCTTCCCCCAAACCTGAAAAATCACCTTCCAATTAACAGGGGAGCCGGGACTAGAGCGGCGCGACGAGTAGCACACGCGCGCCAGTCATTCCCGAACCCCGCCTGTTGATGGAGAAAGGAGAAAAACTGTCATAACCACAGATGCCTATCAAGCGTCCGGTAGTGAATCGCCTCGGCCAGATGACCCATCTCGATGGCGTCTGAATCGGCAAGGTCTGCGATCGTTCGTGCGACTTTGAGGATTCTGTCATACGCCCGCGCCGATAGTCCCTGCTTTTTAATTGCCAGCCCAAGCAACGCCTGTGATTTCTCGTCTATCGTGCAGACTCTCCGGATATCACGCGCTTCCATATGGGCGTTGCAGTAAATGTGCTTTTCAGTTTTGAATCGCGCCAATTGCCTCTGACGCGCTTTGTTGACTCTCGAGCGGATGCTCAATGAATCTACACCGGCTTCATTCGATGAAAGGTCTTTGAATTTGACCGATGGGACAGTGATATGAATGTCGATTCTATCCATCAGCGGTCCGGAAATTTTCGACATATAGCGCTGAATTTCCCCCGAACTGCAGTTGCAGGAATGATTTGGATCCCCATGATAGCCGCACGGACATGGATTCATAGCTGAGATGAGCATGAATCCCGCCGGATAGGTGATGGTCGTCGATGCCCGGGAAATTGTCACCTGTTTGTCTTCCATCGGCTGGCGAAGCATTTCAAGGATATCCTTTTTGAATTCCGGAAGTTCATCGAGAAAGAGAACGCCATGATGCGCAAGCGAGACCTCGCCCGGTTTTGGAATTGCCCCTCCACCCACAAGCCCTGCATAAGAAATTGTGTGATGAGGTGAACGAAACGGCCGGGTAGCGACAATAGCGGCATCTTCGGCAAGGCGTCCAGCGACAGAATGTATTTTGGTCGTTTCCAGAGCTTCAGGGATTGTCATATCCGGCAAAATAGTTGACATGCGGCGCGCAAGCATTGTTTTACCAGAGCCGGGTGGGCCGATCATAATAATATTGTGCCCTCCGGCGGCGGCAACCTCCAACGCTCTTTTCGCTGACTCCTGGCCTTTGACATCGGAAAAATCGACTGCATACTTTCGCGCTTCTTCGAAGGCCGTATCAATATTTATGAGATAGCGCGCTATAGTGGATTCATCTTCCAGAAACTGCACAGTCTCTTTGAGAGACCTGACCGGATAGACAGGAATTGTGTCTGCCATGGCGGCCTCGCGGGCATTCTCATACGGCACAATTATCCCTTTTATGCCATTGCCGCTTTGAATATTCATGGCCATAGGCAGAACACCCGGGACTGGCCGGACCGCGCCATCGAGAGAGAGTTCCCCGAGCAGGACATAGTCATCGCATCGCTCACGGAGGATTTGTCCTGTTGCCGCCAAAATACCGACCGCGATTGGCAGATCGAATGCCGAACCTTCCTTTTTAATATCTGCCGGCGCGAGATTAATAGTTACTTTTTTAGCCGGAAAAACAAAATCTGAGTTTTTGATTGCGGCAGTGACGCGCTCTTTTGACTCACGTACCGCGCCATCGGGAAGCCCGACTGTGACAAATGCCGGAAGCTGTTGCTGAATGTCAGCCTCAACTTCCACTGTGTAAGCGTCCACACCGAGGGTCGCCGACGATACTACCTTTGCTAACATATTCCTCCATCCTGAATACGCTTTTAGGTCTGATTTACCATCATCCTGTCTGCGCAACAAGTATCAGGGATAGCCCTGACAGCTACTGTCAGTAGATTTTTGGAATGACTTAATTTGGACAAAAAAAACCGGCCGTGGGCCGGTTTAACTAAAAGGAGTCAGTATGAAAGAAAAAACCTAATTGTTGTTTGCAACAAGACGGATGGTGCGTCGCAACTGATTGCCGGAAACTGGGTCCTGCAGGATTTGGTTCATATAAGTAGTGTCGATAGTTTCCACTCGTGATTGATCAAGAGCAAATGATCCGTAAGGATTTTGGGATTCCCTGCAGACAACCGGGGTCGTACTTGAATCCAAAACAATGAACTGAACGCCATTGTTAAGCGTGTAATCGCCATCAATATCGCAGAAATTTCTTGTCTTGACAGTATCCGGGTAGAGCGCAAGATTGACCGTCTCATCCCAGCGCATCTGGAAAAAGGAGGAGGTGAACCTCATCGTTATGTATTGGCCCTTGACCACAACGGTGTCAACTCCATCCAACTCAAGATACGAATAAATGCCCTTATAATCGCCAATGAGAGTTGGGGGATCAGGCACAATGACATCGTTCCTACAGCTGATAATCCATGCCGAAGTAGAGACTCCGGCCAATACAACTATGAAAGTTAATACTTTTTTCATCACAATTTTTTCCTCCGACAACATATCGATTTCAGTGGGAGTCAATATACAGCCCCACCCGCTTCAGCACAACCAAATTTTCGATTTTCTATGCATTAGAATTACGATTAAGGCTCGCAGATGTGCAATCAAGAGTTTCCAAATTAGTCAGGCCAAAAGTCGAGCGCCCAAGTCCACCCTTAAAAACTGTCTCAAGCTCTCTCTACATTAATTAACTGTAAGTAATACAATGCGATACGAGACGAATGTCACAGACTCTTATTCAGCCGGGCCGCTTATCAAATCAAAGCCGGCATCTTTCCACGCAATTATTCCACCGGTTATGTTGAACACTTTCTCGTAGCCCAAACCTCTCAGAAAAGTTGTCGTAATCGCGCTCCGACGTCCGCTTCGGCAAAAACAATAGATTTCAGTCTCTCTGTCCTTGGGGATTTCTTCAATTCGTGCCGAGAGAACATCATGGGGGACTAAAATGTCGGTGAATGGCAGACGTCCCGCTTCAAACTCGCCAGCCGTCCGAACATCCAAAAGGAAAATCTTACGGCCTGAATCCAGGATGCGTTGTAACTCCAAAACCGTGACAGCAGGCGCCTCGATATCAGACAAAACTTAATCCCCCTGAAGATATTTTATGATAGAATAGTTGTTGTAGGGTCAAAAGATTAACCGACCTTAACATAGACAATGGGAAAGGCCTATGAGCCTTCAGCGATGGTCTTAAAAGAATATATCTTCCAGCTCTCGCCCACTTTGTGGACGCCGAATCGGGTGCGATATCCTTGGGATTTATCCTTGTCGACAAACATCACGTCGACCGAGCCAGCATCGCCCGTGATCGATGCTTTACCGATAATTCGCTGGTATGCGAACCATCGTTCTTTGGTCAGTCCGCCATCCATCAAATCTTTGACTACATCCTGCGGATTGTGAAAAACTCGCGGCTCATCCGTGTTGAGGCTATAGTCGCTCTCCTTGTTCTTCATAAGCTCAGGCACATCAAGCAGATGAAAGAGCGCGGCATCGTCATTTTTCTCCATCGCTCCAAAGAGCGCAATAACGACCTCCCGTGGATCACTTTGAGCGTTCTGAGAGCACGAAAACATAAGCGCTGAGAAAATTGAGAAAATAGCACAAATCCCAATCCATTTAATACCCTGTTTTTTCATTTGCATATACTCCACTGTCTCATACAAGTTCGATTACAGTCTTCCTGAAAGCGTGATTCTGTGGCTGTCGCCAAGGTCTGCTCCGGGCATGAAGGCGTAGCCGAATTTCAAATTCTTTTTGTAGTTAAAACCGAAGCCCAGCGCAAATCCGGCAAGTTTGTCTTCGGAGTCCCGGGCCCGAAAGTTCGAGCCGTAACTATTCCACCCAGCGCGGATAAAAAACGGATTCTGCTCAAAATATTCAATACCGACAGCAAAAACCGGATCATTATCTGTCGGAAGGATAATATCGGCGGCAAAAAGTACTGGTACACCTCGCGGCTTCATTGAACCGCCCAAACGGATCGAGGTCGGAAGACCATCCTTTTTACTTCCGAGGCTTGAAAGCTGGGAGCCAATATTTTGGATCATTAATCCTGCTCCGTACCGATCTCGGTCTGAAGAATAGCGAACACCCAAATCTGCGGCAACACCTGTGGCAGAATATTCCTGAATCTTCTCATATAGAAATTTTAGCGTACCGCCAAACGAAAAAGCCCTATTGTATCTCTGCGCAAACGAACCAGCAAAAAACAAATCCCCGCCGCTAAACTCACCTTCGACATTTCCCTGTAGATCAGTCTGTGTAAATGTGCCAAAACTCAGATAACTCGATGAAAGAGCAAAGGCTCTATTCTCCCCAAGTGGATGAATATACCCAAGAAATCCCGATTGCAGATCGATGAAATAGTTATGGTAACCGGCAATAAACCGTTTCCCTTCCATCGTCACCAGCCCGGCCGGGTTATAGTAAAGGGCTTCTTCGTCGTTGGCAAGACCTGTGTATGCTCCGCCCATGGCAACCGCTCTTGAGCCGATATCTATCTTTAGGAATGAAAAGGAACTTGTTCCTGCATTTTTATTGGCATCACCTGCGGTTACAGGCTCATGCAGACAGGCAAAAGCCAATAGAATCAAGGCAGATTTTGAAAGATGCGTGAACTGAAGGGGGAAATTGCGGAATTGTGCCATACTTGCTTGTGGTATGATAGCCCAAAAAGCCAAAACTGTCAATGTAAATTACAGGAGGTGTTTTGGGCCGGCCAGACAACCCATGATGTCCCACGAACCTCTCTCCGTCCCAAACCGAGAGCGGAGCGACCGAACCAATGGTGGGGTATTGATATGACTAAGATAATGACTGAGACTGGCTGGTGCTATCTGGTTATTGTGCTGGACTGGTATACCAAGCAGATAGTGGGACATCACTGCGGCAAGAGCTCGACGTCCCAAGAATGGTTGCAGGCTTTAGAACTGGGAGTATCCAGACGCTTTCGCGATGGAAGTCGTTCCAGTCAGGTGCATCTTATGTCTGATAACGGTAGCCAGCCGACTTCGGTGAGGTTTATGAAAACTTGTTCACTGTTGGGGATTGACCAAGCCTTCACGAGCTATGGTTACACCATTCCCTTTGGTCACAATAATCCCAAGGGGAATGCTGATAACCTAAGGGAATGGTGGAACCACACCGAGCGAATGCTGTAAGCTCGCCTCGGAAAGATGCGGACGATAAAAGAAGAACTGATATGGTTGCGGGAGTGGAGTTCGCCACATGAGGTGGCGACGGCCATATCGGGCTGGATCGAAACGTACAATGAAACATACCTGCATTCGACGCACAAATACCGGACGCCGAACCAGGCTGAAGCAACCTATAACTTAGACCATGAGACACTCATCAAATCAGCTTGACTAATGGGGAGCAGTACAAGCTAAGCCCATTTCCATCAAACTGTGCGAAGCCCCCGCTCGCCCGAACTGGTTGTTAGGCCGCTGTCGTCAACGTTGCTCATCACCCGCACGGCGCAGTAAAACGACACCGAACAGGCAGGGCATGATCCATGGGACGGCCGGAATTCCGGCAACAAAAGCTGGAATCGTGTACCAATGCATGAAGACCACTGTTGGGTCCGGGAACTGCAAACCTCTGTTCACAAGGCACAGCAATGCAAAGAAGCTCGCGATCACGAACGTGCGAGTCGCCCTGCGCCCGAGCCATTGGATTCGCCCGAGGGACGCCGCAAAGGCTGCAGTCGCGAGGTAGGTCAAGTACACTGCCCAATGACTTCAGGAATGTAGCTTTGAAGCCACGGCCGTGGCTTCCGGTCGAGGTCGAAAGTGCCCGACACTGGCGCCTCGGACAAGGGGATTTTTGCCGTTCACACGAAACTTACCTTGCTTCTCCCAATCGGTCATATCGTTGGCGATGCCGCCTTCAATCTGAAAAGAAGAAGTTGCCACACCCCAGAGGAAGTCATTTTCGAGTGTTTTTTTCATAGCGGCTGTAAATAAAGTCGTATTTTATCACTCAGCCAAGCATAACCGCATAGGACTATTTAGTGTCTCCCGCTGGCATCAAACAGAGAATATTTGATCTTTTATCGCCTCAGATAAATCAATACACAGGAAACATTTAGTCAACTAGCCCAGTTATACCTAAGAATAAACTCTTGACCGAGGAATATTGCCCTGCTATACTAACCGACTAACTGAACGGGCCCTTAGCTCAGTTGGTTAGAGCAGCTGACTCATAATCAGCGGGTCGCAGGTTCGAGCCCTGCAGGGCCCATGAATGATTTGGGATGTGAGGGCAATTAGCTCAGTTGGTTAGAGCGTTCGGTTCACATCCGAGAGGTCACAGGTTCGAGTCCTGTATTGCCCAAAGAAAAGGTATGATGCCGCTTTTGACATATAAGTTAACAATTCGAGGAGTCTTCCACCGGTGCCGCTCTGCAGAAAAACAGAACTTGGAATACCGAGCAGATCAAACGCATTTACAGGCCAAAAACCTGCATATGCGTTTTTTTTCGCCCAAAAGACTTTCGACTGACTGAGGAGGAATAGAGATAATGCACAACGAACTCGAATTGCTTTTAAAACTTCAGATCATTGATTACGACCTTGGCGAACTTGAACGTTCCAAAGCATATCTCCCCGATATGATAGACACTCTCGAACGCGAGATGCAGGAATCCAAGAGCAAACTTGAGACGGCCAAGCAGAGTTTTGAAGAGGCTCGTGTGCGACAAAAACAACTCGAATTGGATATTAAATCTAAAGAAGCCGACCTCCAAAAATACCAGCAGCAGATGATGTCAATCAAGACAAACAAAGAGTATGACGCTTTGGTCGCCAGTATCGATGCCATCAAAGCTTTTGTATCCGAAAAGGAGACGCTCTTGCTGCAAACTATTGATCTCAGCTCGAATTCCGAAAAGGAAATCGAAGCCCTGCTGGAGCGCGAGGTTTCGATCCGCGAAAACAATACAAAACAACTCCAGATTCTCAGGGAAAAAGTCGATTCTATCGGTAGTAAAGTTTCGAATAAAGAATCCAATCGCCAGGAAATAGTCTCCACCATTCCCCGCGCGGCCTTTTCGACCTATGAAAGAGTGCGCCGAGGCAAAGGCGGACGGGTTGTAAATGCCGTTAAAAAACGGGCCTGCGGAGCATGTTTTAAAGCCTTGACGCCCAAGAAGGTGCAGGAAATTAAACGCGCCGACCGGATTCATACCTGCGATAACTGCGGTTCGCTGCTTTACTGGGAAGAAGCTGAATCGAACTAAGAGACAATTTTATCCGGCACTTTCCCTTTTTTTCTCAGTTAAAGCCGGAAACGTCGTCCCTTTTAGAAATCGTGCAACGGCTACAAATTGAAGTAAGATTAGAATAATGGCAAGAATTTCCGAAGATACTGCTCTCACATTTGACGACATCCTGCTTGTGCCCGGTCACTCGGATGTTTTGCCGAAAGATGTCGATCTCACCACCCAAATTGCGCCGTCTATAACGCTCAATATCCCGATTATTTCATCGGCCATGGATACTGTGACCGAGGCCTCGCTTGCGATTGCGCTTGCTCGCGAGGGCGGCATTGGAGTCATTCATAAAAATCTCAGTCCTGAACATCAGGCCGGCGAAGTGGACAAAGTTAAACGCTCAGAATCGGGAATGATTGTCGATCCGATTACACTCTCGCCGGATAAAACAATCGGTGAGGCCTTGGCTGTAATGGATCGCTACTCTATCTCAGGCATTCCAATCACATTGAATGGCAGACTTGTTGGAATCCTGACAAACAGAGACCTTCGATTTCAAAAAGACACTTCCGCTTGGATTGCCGATGTAATGACAAAAGAGAATTTAGTGACTGTGCAGGAAGGTGTCGATATGGACACCGCAAAAGAGATGCTGCACAAACATCGCATAGAAAAATTACTTATTGTAGACAGCAACTATCATCTTAAAGGGATGATAACAGTCAAAGACATTCTCAAAAAGATTCAGTATCCCCACGCCTGTAAAGACAGCCGCGGCAGATTACGAGTTGCCGCCGCAGTGGGTGTCGGCTCCGATCTTGAACTAAGAGCCGAATGTCTCATCGCTGCCGGAGTCGATATGCTTGTGGTTGACAGTTCGCATGGTCACAGCGAAGGGGTTCTCAGGGCGGTCAAAACGCTTAAGAAAAAATTCTCTGCCGTTCCTGTTATGGCCGGCAATATCGCGACCGCCGACGGCGCATCGGCCCTTATTGATGCCGGCGCGGATTCCATCAAAGTCGGAATTGGTCCCGGTTCGATATGCACGACTCGTGTTGTCACCGGAGCCGGAATGCCCCAGGTCACTGCGGTCATTAGCGCCGCAAACGTCGCCCAAAAGGCGGGAGTGCCGGTTATCGCCGATGGCGGGATACGTTATTCAGGGGATATTACAAAATCACTTGCTTGTGGAGCGCATGCAGTTATGATTGGTTCGCTCATGGCCGGAGTCGAGGAATCACCCGGTGAAACAGTCCTTTTTGAAGGGCGCTCGTTCAAAGTATATCGCGGGATGGGTTCAATCGGGGCGATGAGCAGAGGAAGCGCGGATAGGTATTTCCAGGATCATCAGGCAGGTAGTTCAAAATTTGTGCCTGAAGGTGTGGAAGGGCGCGTTCCATTTAAAGGAAAATTAGGCGAGCTTGTGTATCAGCTTGTCGGAGGTCTGCGCGCGGGAATGGGTTTATGCGGCACGGCTAATCTGCAGGAATTGCGCCAGAAAGCCCGAATTGTCCGAATAACTTCGGCGGGAGTAACCGAATCCCATCCGCATTCTGTGCCGATAACTAAAGAGTCGCCCAATTACAGACGGCTGGTCTAGGCGCAGGTTGTAACTATGAAGATATTGTGTTGTTGTGTTATATATAAACGAAAGCTATTGAAAGCAGGAGGAACAGTCGCGTCCCGTGTCAAAGCGGGATGAGGAAAGTCCGAGCTCCACAGAATCGAGGCGCCCGGTAACGCCGGGGCGAAGTGATTCGACGGAAAGTGCCACAGAAACTAAACCGTTTCGCGCTTGCGCGGAATAAGGGTGAAAACGCGGTGTAAGAGACCACGATCCGTTTGGTGACAAACGTGATGGGCAAACCCCGCCTGGAGCAAGGCCAAATAAGGGAAGAGAGGCTGATTCGTCTCGTTTGATTCCCGGGTAGGCCGCATGAGCGTTCGGGTAACCGTGCGCCCAGATAAATGACTGTTAGCCTCGCTAACGCGGGGTGTACAGAACTCGGCTTATTTCCTGCTTTCAATAGCTTCAAAAATGCCTTGGAGGCTGTCTATGATAGTGTCCCACCGCGTCATTCCGCTCCGTTGGGTTCTGGCACCAGATCCGGACCCGACACTGGTCGCTGATTTGAGCAGCAAGACCGGTTTGCCTGCAGACATTGTGAAAATTCTCATCAATCGTCATTTGAATAAGGCTGAGGCGATTGAGCAGTTCCTCCATCCCGAGTTGACCGACCTCAAAGATCCGTTCATTATGAAGGGAATGGAGCAGGGAATTGACCGTGTAACCAAAGCTCTTTTCGACAACGAAAAGATAATGATCTACGGCGACTACGATGTCGATGGCATAACTGCCACAACCTTGCTTTATATGGTTCTCAATAAACTGGGCGGCCAAGTCAACTTCTATCTTCCCAACCGGCTTATTGAAGGATATGGTCTTTCGCCGGATGGTATCGATGAAGCCCACTCGCAGGGTGTCACTCTAATAGTGACGGTTGATACGGGCATCACGGCTGTAGAAGAAGTCGAATATGCCCGCAATTTGGGAATTGAAGTCGTCGTGACCGATCACCATGAACCCGGCGATGTCATACCCAAAGCGTATTCGATTGTGAATCCCAAGCAGGCCGGTTGCACCTACGGCGGAGAGCTGTCGGGTGTTGGAGTTGCTTTTAAATTTGCGCAGGCGCTCTACAAGCGGCTCAATCAGAATGAAACGGAACTGTACGAACATCTTGATCTGGTTGCCTTAGGAACCTCGGCTGATATTGTGCCGCTGGTTGGAGAAAACAGGGTTCTCACAAAATTTGGCATTCGCCAGATTTCTCGCACAACAAAACCGGGATTAAAGTCACTCGCCTTTGTCTCCGGGCTCATGGGTAAGGATATTGGAACAGGCCAAGTAGTTTTTATTCTGGCACCGCGCATCAACGCGCTCGGCCGTCTTGGGGATGCGAAACAGGCAGTTCGCCTTCTTTCAACTCGTGATGAAAGCCTTGCCCAATCAATCGCCCGCACTTTGGACACAGAAAACAAACGCCGTAAGGAAATCGACGAGCAGACGCTCAAACAGGCGCTCGAACAGATGGCTGTAACAGTCGATTTGGCGACCGATAAAGCAATCGTGCTTTCCGCCGAAGGGTGGCATCAGGGCGTCATTGGGATTGTCGCGAGCCGGCTTGTGGAGAAATTTCATCTCCCGACCGTCATGATTGCCGTCTCAAACGGGGAAGGCAAAGGCTCGGCGCGGTCTATCCCCGGCTTCCATCTGTGCGAGGCGTTGAAAGAATGCGAAGATCTTCTCATGCGATATGGCGGGCACAAGTATGCCGCGGGGCTCTCGATAAAACCTGAAAGAATCGAAGAGTTTCGAAAACGGTTCAAAGAAGTCTCGGCTAAAAATCTCAGCAACGATGATATAGTGCCAAAATTATTTATCGACAGCGAGATTGAATTGAGCGAAATAAATGACAAGTTCATGGATTCAATCGAAGCTTTTTCGCCGTTTGGTCCGCAGAATATGCGGCCGATATTTCTCACGCGTAATTGCGAAGTTGTCGGACAGCCATCGCTTGTCGGCAACAATCATCTCAAAATGCGCGTTCGTAAAGGGGATGCTGTGCTCGATGTTATCGGTTTTAGTTTCGGTGATATGGCGCGGGTCATCTCCGACAAAGGCTGTCTGGTTGATTTGGTCTATGCTGTCGAGTACAATACCTACAATGACATTACCCGCATACAGATACGACTTCGTGATATAAAACTCACCGTGGGAGATATGTCGCCGCGTTACAGTTAATCTGCCGCGCGGTTCTCGTGTGAGAATGAGACGCATGAGTATGCCATGACAGTACTGGAGAAGTTTCAGGGCGGGGATGTGCGGGCGCTTTCCAAACTCATCTCGTATGTCGAGGATGGTGAGAATGGCTCGCAGGATCTGCTTGGGATATTGTATTCCAAAATCGGCCATGCCCTTCGTATAGGCATAACCGGCCCGCCCGGCGCAGGGAAATCAACCCTCGTGAACGCGCTCGTCCACCAATACCTTGCCCGAAAAAACAAGGTCGGCATAATCGCTGTCGACCCAACCTCTCCGTTCACCGGCGGCGCATTACTGGGCGACCGGGTGCGTATGTATGAGTTTCCCTCAGATGGCTCGGTCTATTTTCGTTCAATGGCAACACGCGGCGCAAGCGGAGGGCTGGCCGATGCCACCAACAATGTGGCAACCATCTTTGATGCTTTTGGTTTTGATCTTACCCTTATTGAAACGGTCGGGGTGGGTCAGGTTGAACTTGATATTGTGGATGCCTGTGATGTTGTGGTGGTGGTTCTTGTGCCTGAATCAGGCGATGCGGTGCAGACGATGAAGGCCGGTCTGATGGAAATCGGCGATATTTTTGTTGTCAATAAAGCCGACCGTCCAGGGGCGGAACGAATCGCGGCAGAACTCAAGATGACTTTGGATATTCGCAAGCATCCGGCTTCGGGCTGGCGTCCGCCGATAGAGTCAACCGATGCGGTGAATAAGAAAAATATTGACCGTGTTATTCTGCGGATAGACGAATTTATTGCTTTTCGGAAGGAGCGCAATCAGTTCACTGCGCATAGAAGGGATCAGATCAAAAGGACGATACTGGCATCGATAAAATTGCAGTTTGACAGGGATTTTCTCAGCCAAGTTTCAACCGAAGAGAATATCAATGAAATTATTGATCGGGTGGAAAAGAATAAAGAAAGTCCCTACGCCATAGCGTCAGAGATTTATAGCCGGTTCGCTTAATTTGAAGCAGAAGCATCCAACGGCTTCATCTTCCTCGTTATTCCCTTTATCTTCATCAAAACATCCCACACGGCAACTATTACGCTGGCGGTAAAAATTGAAATTGCCGGAGTTGCAGGATATATGATACGGGAAGTTTGCCAATACGAGAATGCTGAGGTTAGCGCAAAATACAGAAATATTGTCACAGTGAATGAAGCCAGAAGATATTGACGGCGCCAAATCATATACAGTAATCCTAATAAGGCTAAAACTGACGTCCGAAAGTGCAGTTTATGATCGCCTAAATATGCGCGAACGGCATTCACTTCATTTTTCCACACTGGAGTCTGCACAGTGTACAACTCAAAATCATTATGGACATTGTCAATTATGTTTTTGTAGCAAACAGCCAGATACACGTCTCTGTGATGCGACAGCTGATACGAGGTCTTCTCGTTCGCCAAGTGGGTAAACTCATAGACGTATGATTTATTCGATCTCTCCATTCGGGCTTTAACCGAATCATCGAATCGGTCTCTCATACCTTGAAAAGGCAATTGTTCGGTTCGTTCCTCCACCACACAAATTACGTTTTTGAGCCCGCCAGAGCCTGCGAGAGATATTTGAGCAACACCGATTGTGTTATAGTTATATAGGAGATACGAGCCCAAAATCAGCCCCCAAACCGCCGTCGCAGTTAGGACTCCGGGCAAAGTTCGTCGAAGACAGCGCACGAACGCGTCCGTCAGCTGTAGGCACCAACCAATCCAGAGTACGCCGAATATGCCATACAACATAACCCCAGTAGATCGCACCAGCGCAGCCATTGCAAAAAGCAATCCTACAAGAATAAATTGTCGCGGGTTCGATGATTTGAATGCGCCCAAGGCAAGCGTAAATCCAGACAGCATGAGAAACACAAAGAGACATTCAGTTAATAAAATATTTGAAAGGCTGATAGCCGCGGGTGACAAACTATGGGCCATACCGGCTATAAAGGCAACATTTCGCGCCCCCCCCAATTGAAGAGCGAGTTTCGCAATCAATACCGAAGAAAATGCTCCAAGAATTATCTGGATAAGAATAATCCGAATTGAGTCATCGTCATTCCGCCATCCTGCAAGCGCAAGAAATGCCGGGTATCCGGGTCCCTGTTTTTTGATAGTATGTGTGTCAAAATCGAAATTTTTAAGAATTGTAGATGAGGCTTGTGCATACTGATCTGAGTCCGGAGTGAGTCGAGACCACTTTTCGGGGGGAACCTGCCAATACATAAGACCGAAACAGAGCAGTCTTAATCCTATAGCGGTAATAAGTATGATAAGAAAGGCTTTACGCCCTAAACTGACATGATTCGACTGTTGGTGTGACATGTTTATAAAAATATCTATTAGATAAACCAAGTCAAGCGCTTAAGGTGCAAGCAAAGATTTGGCGGCGAGCACTCTTTGACCTGTTGACCGACTCAAGCAGTTTCATCATTCAAATTAATTGTCTCTGAAAGCCTTTGATTCAAATCACCTGTGTTTCTTCTAATCAAAGAAAGCTGACAAGAAATAATAAATAGAATCATCCCGAAGTGGGCTCCGGCAAAATTGCGCTGGAAATCAGAACAGCCCCGGTACTCAAATATTGGGAAAAGCGTGTAGGCCAACCATATTCCTCCGGTCATCGATAAGACAACAGCAAGTGATAGCAGGGATATAGATAAGACTGGTTGTGAATGCCAGCGTTGGTAAAGCCCTTCGCCAAGTCTCTTTAGCCAAAAAAGGCTAAGCGGAATAGTGAAAATGAAAGCCGGAAACATTATGCGTGTTTCTCTGGTGTACGAAAAGAAAAATCCAATTGCCAGAGTGACAGGCACTGCAAAGAGAGAGCTTTTTAGCAGAAATCGTTCCGTTTCCGTTTTCGATTTGCTCCATTGAGTTATTACACTCACACACCAGACATACCAAAGCGCGCCATGTGCGACAAAGGCAGAAAACAATGTGTCGCTGGTGCGGAGAGGAGAGGCAAAATTGAAATTTGCCAATTTGAGCCGGTTTGGATCCTGTGGCCGCCAGACAGCGGCATAGTAGCTTCCAAAAATTAAGATAGGCGCAGCAAGGAGCATCAATCGCTTTAACGGCGGTTCGTCTCGAGTGAGATAAAGAATCCCGCCTGCAAAGACCGGGTAGAAAAAAAGAGTTTGTTCTCGCGCGAAACATCCGAGGGTGAAGAATCCGACCGCATATATCGCTCGCTTTCCAGCCAGCGCAATTCCAGTGAGAGTTAGAAACAAATATGCCCAAAAATCATCCCAGGTATGGATAGGTTCTGAATGAGCGAGGAAGACTGGCAGCGCGGTCATAAGGAGTACCAATCCAATGAGTGACCAATCTCGAGTATTTTTTAATTGTCTTAGAAAAACATAGAATGCCAGACCGAAAAAAAATGCGAGTGTGTACTGAAGAACAAGAAACGACTCTTTTATCGACAGAGGAGTGAGATTGTGGATAATCAATGTCGAATATGAAGTCAGCGGTCTAACTGCAAATGGTGCCCATCCGAGGTGCAGGTCTAATTTAGCCTGCCAGGTTTTTTCGCTTTGATTAAAAGTGGTGCCGCCGGTAGAATGCTCAAGCACAGATAAAGCCAATATCGCCATAATTACAGCGATTGGAAAGGCATATTCTCGCCATTCGATTTTCCTATTTATGAACCTCTCCATGGATAAAGGATATATAGCAGAATTTGGTACGTAAAACAACTGATAGACATTGCTTGTTATAGTAAAGAGCCAGTGTAGCAGTGGGAGAATTGATGATAGAAAATCAAATCTCGACGAGTGTTTAACTGTCCATCTTGCTTGCTTTTGTAGCGGCCTTCTATTATGTTTTTGCTCTAAATACGGAGAAATGCACTATGTTTGACAATACATTTTTAAAAAAACTTAAAGAGCGGCTCACAATATGGGATAAAACTGCCGCCAAAAGCCGATCTCAGAAATCGGTTCCTCGTTTCTTCACCGTTTCAGGTGTCGATATCGATGAACTCTACACCCCGGCCAATTTGAAACAAGCCGACAGCGAAGACTATTTCTGGAGGAATATCGGCCTGCCCGGCGAATTCCCCTACACTCGCGGAGTTCATCACACCCTCTACCGAACCAGACTTTGGACGATGCGTCAATTTGCAGGAATGGGAACGCCACGGCAAACAAATGAGCGCTTCAAATATATCCTTGAACAGGGAGGCGGCGGACTATCGACCGCTTTTGATCTGCCCACCCTGATGGGCTACGACTCCGATCATCCGCGCTCTCTCGGCGAGGTCGGCAAATGCGGAGTGGCCGTTGACACGCTTGCGGATATGGAGATAATCTTCGATGGCATCGATTTAAGCAAGGTCTCGACTTCGATGACTATCAACTCGCCAGCTTCGATGATTTTGGCCATGTACTTTGCAGTCGCTGAGAAAAAAGGGGTACCGCTCAACCAAGTCCGCGGCACGCTTCAAAATGACATTCTCAAAGAATATATCGCGCAAAAGGAATATATTTTCCCGCCGGTTCCTTCGGTGCGACTCATCACCGATATGATGGACTACTGCACAAAGCATGTTCCGCAGTGGAATACGATCTCAATCTCCGGCTATCATATTCGCGAGGCAGGCTCGACTGCTGTGCAGGAACTGGCCTTCACACTTGCCGATGGCTTTTGTTATATCGAATCGGCGATAGCTGCCGGTCAGAATATCGACGATTTCGCGCCGCGACTTTCGTTCTTCTTTAATTCGCACTCTGACTTCTTTGAAGAAATCTGCAAATATCGCGCGGCACGCCGCATCTATGCCAAACGTATGCGGGATAAGTACGGCGCAAAAGACCCCAAAAGCTGGCTTATGCGTTTTCACACCCAAACGGCCGGATGCTCGCTGACAGCGCAACAGCCAGAAAATAATATTACACGTACTGCTATTCAGGCTCTTGCCGGTGTTTTAGGCGGCACACAATCCTTGCACACGAATTCAATGGATGAGACGCTCGCGTTACCATCGGAAAAAGCCGCGCTCATCGCGCTTCGCACCCAGCAGGTCATTGCCTATGAAACCGGTGTGGCGAATACGGTCGACCCGCTGGGCGGGTCGTATTTTGTCGAGGCTCTTACCGATAAGATGGAAGCCGAAGCCGAGGAATATTTCGCTGAGATAGACCGTCGCGGAGGTGTGATTGCTTGTATAGAAGACGGATACTTCCAGCGCGAACTGGCGAAATCGGCTTATCAGCACCAGAGGGAACTTGAGAGCAAAGAGCGAATAATAGTCGGCGTCAATGAGTTCATTATGGAAGATGAGAAGATAGATATCCCTGTGCTGAAAATTGACCGTTCGGTCGAACCGGGTCAGATTGCCTTCCTGCAAAAAATCAAAGCCCAGCGCAACAACGGCGCGGTTCAGGTGGCTCTCGATAATCTCGACAAAATCGCCAGAGGAAACGGCAACACATTCGAAGCGCTTATGGTGTGCGCGAAAGAATATGCCACAGTGGGCGAGATGTGCGATGTGCTTCGCGCGTCATGGGGTGAATGGGTCGAGAGCCAAGCGGCGATGCAGGTGTCATGAGAATAATCCTACTACCGAGGAATAATGCCTAAAAAAATACGAGTGCTGCTTGCCAAGCCCGGACTTGACGGCCATGACCGGGGAATCAAAGTTATTGCCGCCGCCTTTCGCGATGCCGGCATGGAAGTTATATACACGGGACTTCGCCAGACACCCGAAATGATTGTCGATGCCGCGGTGCAGGAAGATGTCGATGCTGTCGGCGTTTCGATTCTCTCCGGCGCCCACATGACACTCTTTCCGGCAATTCTCGATGAACTAAAAAAACGCGGGGCAACGGATATCATGCTTTTCGGCGGTGGAATTATTCCCGACGACGACAAGGCCGAACTTGAAAAAATGGGTGTCGCGAAAATCTTCACCCCCGGCGCCCCGACTGAGGAAGCTATTCAGTTTTTGCGGCGCGCCATCGAAAATAAATCATCAGACGAAAAGATTATGTAATTTTTCACAAGGATAGAAACAGTGGACACAACTCTCGAAGAAAAAATTGTCACTCCGTCGGTATCGGAAAATCGCAAGCATCCGTTTAATGTCGACCCCAAACAACAGGCGGTGCGCGATGAAGTGCGCACATTCGCGCTTGAGCATATGGTGCCGGTCTCGGAATATTGGGATCGTCTCCCCGAGCCGCGTCCGTTTCCGTTTGAACTGTATCGGAAGATGGGACAGGCCGGATTTATCGGTTATGCCATGCCCAAACAATACGGTGGCCGCGGACTCTCACACCTTGAGTACATCACCCTCACCGAGGAACTCAGTTACTGGGATGCGGCGTTGGGGCTACTCACCAATGTCGCTGAGCTTGCAACGTATCCGATTTTGAATTTTGCTTCCGAGGATGTAAAAGCCCGCTTTGTCCCTGAATGCATCAATGGAAAGCGCGTGGCCGCTTTTGTTTTAACCGAACCGCAGGCCGGTTCCGATGCCGCCAATCAGGCGACGGTCGCAGTTGAAGACGGCGATGGGTACATAGTCAATGGCGAGAAGATTTTTATCATGCATGGTGATGTTGCCGACACCGCAGTCTTATTCTGCCGAATTGAAGGCAAACCAAAAGTCTCCGCTTTTGTCGTTGAAACCGACCAGCCCGGGTGGGAAAAGAGGATTCTCAAAAACAAAATGGGTATGCGGGCCGCTACAACAGGCGGAATAGTTCTCAAAAATGTTCGCATCAAAAAAGAAAATCTCATCGGCGAATACGGACGCGGGTTCCGTTATGCTCTGGCTACTCTCGACAGCGCGCGAATTGGCGTGGCCGCACAGGGGGTAGGACTTTCACAGAGAGCGCTCGATGAATCGGTCGCTTACGCCAAAAAACGGCAGGCATTCGGCCAGCCTATCGCAAAACTTCAGGCAATTCAATGGATGATCGCTGACATGTCGGTGCGGCTTGAGGCTGCGCGTTGTCTGACATATAAAGCCGTGACGTTGCAAGATACAGGACAGCCGTATAGTCTCGAAGCCGCACAGGCAAAGCTGTATGCCACAGAGGCCGCCCGTTTTTGCTGTGACCGCGCGATGCAGATTCATGGCGGTTATGGCTATATCGGCGAATTCTCGCCTATCGAAAAAATGTACCGCGACCAGCGCGTATTGGAAATCTACGAAGGGACTTCGGAAATCCAGCGTCTGGTCATTGCCGGTCATGTCATTGGTGGCCGATGAAATTTGGACGGTTCGAAATCCGTTCGTTTGTAGAGCAGAAATTCCGTCTCGATGGCGGACTGATGTTCGGGGTGATTCCCAAGACTTTGTGGAATCGTTTGTTGCCCGCCGATGAAAATAATCTTATCCCAATGCTCAATAATATTTTTGTTCTGAACGCTCACGGCAAGACCATGATTTTTGATGCCGGTTTAGGCGACACGTTGAGCAACAGGGAGAAGAAGATTTATGGCACTGATGGCATCTCAAATCTTGATGCCGGGCTGGCGTCGTTCGGTTACAAGCCCGAAGACATCGACTATGTGATTTTAACACACCTGCATACCGACCACTGCGGGGGGGCGGTCAAGTTTGACGCGAACGGCAAATATGTGCCGCGTTTCCCTAAGGCCAAATATATTGTCTCAAAAACAGAGTGGGAGGCGGCGTTGCATTCCGATGAGCGTACCTCGGCGGTGTATATCCCTGAACGACTCTATCCACTTAAAGAATCCGGCCAGCTCGAACTGATCGAGCCCGATTGTGAATTATTTCAAGGCATTCGAGCCATTCACACTGGCGGCCACTCAGTTGGGCATTTTGGAATAGAGATGGAATCTGAAGGTCGCAAAGTATTTTATTACGCCGATATTTTTCCATCTTCGCATCATATGCGTTTGCCATTTGTTCCTGCAACCGATGTCTTCCCGCTGACTTCGCTCAATGTCAAACGCCAACTCCTGCCACGGATTATACAGGAGCAGGTCATTGTCGCCTATGACCATGAAATAGCCTTTCCGTTCGGACGGGTGTTCGAGCGCGAAGGTAAAATTGTTGTCGAGCCGGTTCTGGATACATCGACAGCCAAAACGTCTCCAGTCAAAACCGTTCATTAGGATTTTCAAATATAATGTCCATCGAAGACAAACTCAACCATCTTGAAGCTATGCGCCGCGAGGCAAAACTTGGCGGCGGCCAAAAACGGATAGATGATCAGCACAAAAAAGGAAAACTGACAGCGCGTGAACGGGTTGACCTGCTGGTCGATCCGAATTCTTTCGAAGAGTTTGATATGTTTGCGACGCATAGGTCGACAGATTTTGGGCTGGACAAACAGGTCTTTCTCGGCGATGGCGTGGTCACCGGATGTGCCAAAATAAATGGCCGTCAGGTGTTTTTATTTTCGCAGGATTTTACTGTCCTTGGCGGCTCACTTTCTGAGGCTCATGCCGAGAAAATCTGCAAGATTATGGATATGGCGATGAAAGTCGGTGCGCCTATTATCGGACTCAATGATTCCGGCGGCGCGCGCATCCAGGAGGGTGTCGTATCGCTCGGCGCCTATGCCGATATATTTTTGCGCAACACTCTGGCCTCAGGGGTTGTGCCGCAGATTTCGCTTATCCTTGGCCCATGCGCCGGCGGGGCGGTATATAGTCCGGCAATTACTGATTTTGTGCTCATGACCAAAGGGACCTCGTACATGTTTGTAACCGGCCCCAATGTGGTTAAAACTGTCACCCATGAAGTGGTAACCTCTGAAGAACTCGGCGGCGCGATGGTGCATGCCAGCAAATCTGGCGTCTCACATTTTGCCTGTGAAAACGAAGCCGATGCCATTTCAAAAGTCCGACGACTCATGGAGTATCTGCCGCAGAACAACTGCGAGGACGCGCCCTTTACTCCTAATGGGGACCCGTTGGAGCGCGAGGAAAATTCGCTCAATACAATCATTCCGACAAACCCCAACCAGCCCTATGACATCAAAGATGTCATCAGTGCCATTGTTGATGTTGGCACTTTCTTTGAGGTACATGAGGAATTCGCGCAAAATATTGTTGTCGGATTTTCACGGATAGGCGGCCGGTCAATCGGGATAGTTGCCAACCAACCGGCGGTCATGGCTGGTGTTCTCGATATTAATTCCTCGACCAAAGGGGCGCGCTTTATTCGATTTTGCGATGCCTTCAATATCCCGTTGCTCACATTCGAGGATGTGCCGGGATTCATGCCCGGTGTCGATCAGGAGCATGGCGGTATTATCCGCAACGGCGCAAAACTGCTCTATGCCTACTGCGAGGCGACAGTGCCGAAAGTCACAGTCATCACGCGCAAAGCGTACGGCGGGGCATACGATGTTATGAGTTCCAAACATATCCGCGGTGATATCAGCTACGCCTGGCCGTCAGCGGAGATTGCGGTGATGGGACCAAAAGGTGCAGTGGAGATTATTTTTAAAAAGGAACTCTCGGAGTCAAAAGATATTGAGAGCGCGACTAAACAGAAGGAAGACGAGTATCGCGAGAAATTTGCCAATCCGTTTATTGCCGCGGCGCGCGGATATGTGGATGATATAATTGAGCCGAAATCGACTCGACTGCGGCTCATTCGGGCGTTTGAGATGCTTGAGACAAAGAAAGATTCAAATCCAGCGAAAAAGCACGGGAATATTCCGCTGTAGGGGTAATGAATGGCAATTCCAACTTATGATGCATTGATTTTACCATTGCTGAAACATTATGGCGATGGAAAGGAAAAGCTCCTTGTGGAAGTTGGTAATATTCTTGCTCAACAATTCACGCTTTCCCCGGAGGAAATGATTCAAAGGTTGCCGAGTGGGTTTGAATCTATCTTCCGTAACAGGGTTGGTTGGGCGCGGACCTATCTTAAGAAGGCTGGATTGATTGACAGGGTATCGAAAGGAGTCTTTAAGATAACTGAACGAGGAACTAACGTCTTACGAGAAAATCCATCGTCGATTGACAGGAAATATCTTATGCGTTTTGAAGAGTTTCAAGTTTTTCAAGCGATTAAAGGTCCGCCCAGCAAGAAGAAAAGGCTGGAAGACATTACAAAAGGTAACAGTGATACTATCTCTCAGACGCCCGAAGAGTTAATCAATTCAGGAATCAAGGAAATCAATGATGCATTGGTCGTCGAAGTGTTAGATCGAGTGAAGAAATCGTCTCCCGAGTTTTTTGAGCAACTCATTGTCGATTTACTGATCAAGATGGGTTACGGAGGTACTCAGGCTGACGCTGGCAGAAGAATTGGCCGCTCAGGAGATGGTGGAATAGACGGAGTAATCCAACAAGACAAACTCGGTCTTGATGAAATCTTTTTGCAAGCGAAGAGATGGGAAAATGTTGTTGGTCGACCAATCATTCAAGGATTTGTGGGAAGTCTTGAAGGAAAAAAGGCCCATAGAGGCGTTTTGATAACAACGTCTTCTTTTACAAAAGATGCCGAACAATACGTAGAGACTATTAACAAGAGAGTTGTGTTGATTGGAGGTAACCAGCTTGCGCTCCTTATGTTGCGTTATAATATAGGAATTGCTACAAAAGAAACATATGAGCTTAAGAAGATTGATGAGGACTATTTTTCGCAAGAATAACTCAGAATGATAAAGCAGATCCAAAAAATCCTTATCGCCAATCGAGGCGAAATTGCTGTCCGCATAGCGAGAGCCTGCCGCGAACTCGGTATTCGCTCAGTTGCCGTCTACTCCGATGCCGACAAAACCGCCTACCATGTCCGTATGTGCGATGAAGCCTACCATATCGGCGAATCGCCGTCCGCAAAGAGCTACCTTGTCCAGGACAATATCATCAGAGCGGCCAAAGCCTCTAAAGCCGAAGCCGTCCATCCCGGCTATGGATTCCTGTCAGAGAACGCGATATTTGCAAAACGATGCACCGATGAAGGGCTCATTTTCATTGGGCCGCGCCCCGAGACAATAACTGTGCTCGGAGATAAGATCGAGGCTCGCGCGATGGCGGTTGCGGCACGGCTTCCGGTAGTGCCGGGGACAACAATCGATGAAAAAGATATTTCGAAAGCCAAAGAGTTTGCCGTGAAAATAGGCTTCCCGGTGCTCATCAAAGCGGCGGCTGGCGGTGGCGGAAAAGGGATGCGTGTGGTCGACGCACTCGATCAGTTTGACGAGTCATTAAAATCGGCGAGCAGCGAAGCCAAATCGGCCTTCGGCGATGGACGGGTGTTTATTGAAAAGTATCTGCTTCAACCGCGACACATAGAAATCCAAATCCTCTGCGACACACATGGCAACTATCTGCACTTGAACGAACGTGAATGCTCGATCCAGCGCCGACACCAGAAAGTTATAGAGGAGTCCCCATCGCCGGTGATGACGGAGGAACTTCGCCATAAGATGGGACAAGCGGCGGTCGATATTGCCAAACGCGCGAAGTATGTCGGGGCAGGAACCGTGGAGTTTCTTGTCGACAAAGACGGGTCGTTTTATTTTCTCGAAGTCAACACCCGCCTGCAGGTCGAACATCCGGTGACAGAAATGATAACAGGGCTTGATCTGGTAAAAGAACAGATCGCCATCGCTGAAGGGAAGAAGCTTGGCTTTGCGCAGAATGATGTCACAATTAACGGCCACGCAATCGAGCTTCGGATTTATGCTGAAGACCCGGATGAAGGATTTGCACCATCCACTGGAGTATTGAAGAACTATCGACCTCCAGCCGGGCCGGGTGTGCGGGTCGATGCCGGAGTTGTAATATTTTCTGAAATCCCAATTTTCTATGATCCCATGATTGCAAAACTTGTGGTCTGGGGCAAAAACCGCTTAGAGGCAATAGCCCGGGCACAACGGGCATTGGATGAATATCGGATTTCAGGAGTGAAGACGACAATCGGCTTTCATAAGACGGTGCTGGCGCATCCGCGTTTTCTGGCCGGCGATTTTTCCACTCGATTTCTCTCTGAAGAATATCCTGACAACAGATATAGCCCATACGACGCCGATCTTG
Source organism: Candidatus Zixiibacteriota bacterium (assembly GCA_034439475.1). Taxonomy (NCBI): domain Bacteria; kingdom Pseudomonadati; phylum Candidatus Zixiibacteriota; species Candidatus Zixiibacteriota bacterium. The sequence continues at coordinate 18,736 of JAWXAN010000027.1, read as the reverse complement.
CGGAAAAAGCCGCAATCGCCTCCTCTCTTGATAAGTTTCTGAGCGATAGAAGAATTTCTGTCGGCGCTGGTAACGGACATTCGAAAGAACAGTCGCTTTCGCCTTGGACAGCTGTCCATCGCAAAAACTCGCTCAAACAGTTTAGGGGAAGCCGCTGATGCCTCGCTATACGGTAACAATTGACGAGCACGAATTCGATATTCATCTGGACTTTGCGACTGGCAATAGTGGAAAACTTCAGGCGACAGTCAATGGAAGAAATTGTCTGGTCGAGAGCTATCCGCTCGGAACAAGACAAAGCGGCGAGAGTAGAATGCTCATGCTTGTAGACAATCACACGGCGGAAGTCGATGTGAGGAACAGCGAGACCTACGGCGAAAAGTCTGTTTTGATTTCAGGCATTGAGATTCCGGTGACGATCGAGGATTATTCGTTGGCACAAATGCGAAAAACCGCTGGGACAACTTTGGGTCATGCTGTCGAAACGACTCTCAAAGCGCCTATGCCCGGAATGGTTTTACACATCAAAGTTTCGCCCGGCGACAAAATTAAAAAAGGGGAGACGCTGGTTGTAATTGAAGCCATGAAAATGGAAAACAGCATTAAAGCCAAAGCCGATGGGACGGTGAAATCCATCCATATCGAAACCGGACGGTCTGTCGAAAAAGGAGACAGATTGGTGGAGTTCATTTGATGGCCGAGCGCGAAATGAAAACGACTTCAGGCATTGTGATTCCGCGAGTCGTCGAAGAAGACAATGCCCCCCGAAATAAATCGAGGCAGGACGCACCGGGGGAATATCCTTACACACGAGGGATCTATTCCGATATGTATCGCGGCAAGATATGGACGATGCGCCAATATGCCGGTTATGGCAGCGCGACTGAAACAAATCGACGATTCAAATATCTTCTGGAGCGCGGCCAGACCGGACTTTCGGTAGCCTTTGACCTTGCTACGCAAATAGGCTATGACTCCGATCATCGCATGGCGCGCGGTGAAGTCGGACGCACGGGTGTGGCCATTGACTCGCTTCACGATATGGAAACGCTCTTCGACGGCATCCCGCTCGATAAAGTTTCAACCTCGATGACTATCAACGCCACCGCGGTTATCCTCTATGCGATGTATATCGCGGTTGGCAAAAAACAAGGGGTGAGACCTGATCAATTGACCGGCACGGTGCAAAATGACATTCTCAAAGAGTTTATCGCCCGCGGGACTTATATTTTTCCGCCAAAGCCGTCAATGCGCGTAATCACCGATATCTTTGCTTTTGCAGAAAAACAGACACCCCGATATAACACAGTATCCATTTCCGGCTATCATATTCGAGAGGCCGGATCGACCGCTGCACAGGAAGTTGCTTTTACATTATCAAATGCCATTGCCTATGTCGATGCCGCACTTGAAGCGGGCTTGACGATAGATTCATTCGCCCCGCGTCTGTCCTTTTTCTTCGTAGCCTACAATGACCTTTTTGAAGAAGTAGCAAAATTCCGCGCGGCCCGGAGACTCTGGGCGAAGATTGTCAAAGAAAAGTACGGCGCAAAAGACGAACGCTCGCTGCTGCTTCGCTTTCACACCCAAACCGGCGGCTCGACATTGACCGCCCAACAGCCGGAGAATAATATCATTCGCACAACCGTGCAGGCACTTGCCGCGACTCTTGGCGGGACGCAATCCTTGCACACGAATGCTTTCGATGAAGCGCTGGGACTGCCGACCGAAAAGTCGGCCGAAATCGCTCTTCGCACTCAGCAGATTTTGGCCAATGAGTCCGGTGTCGCAAATTCCGCCGATCCGCTTGGCGGGTCGTATTTTGTTGAATATCTTACTGACGAACTTGAAAAGAAGATTACCGAAATTATGGAACATATTAGAAAACTGGGCGGGTCGGTGCAGTGTGTCGAAAACGGATATTTCAAAAATGAAATTGCCAAATCTGCCTATGAGTATCAAAAAAATATCGAATCAGAGCAGATGATCGTTGTGGGTGTCAATCGTTACCGTCAGGAGAAAGTGGAAATTCCAGTAGTGTTAAAGATTGACCCGGAATCGGAACGCCGCCAAATTGAGGCGTTGATAAAGCTGAAGGCTTCCCGAGATTCTTCGGCGGTTACAAAGAGTTTGGCGTTGGTAAAGGAATCCGCAGTGAAAAATGACAATATCGTCCCATCGGTGCTGGCCGCTGTCGAGAATTACTGCACCGTGGGCGAGATTTCCGATACGTTGCGAAATACTTGGGGAGAATATCATGACAATAGATAGGCGCGTCAGATTTTCACTTATTTTGGCTTGCGCAGGTCTAATCACTGGTTGCAGCGACAAAAGCGAGAAACAGGAAGATCAGGCGAATGCGGATTCGTCACTATCCGACAAAGAGCAAATTCAGGCGACTTTTACCGAAGCTATCGAAAGGCTGAGGTACAATGATAAGAGCGTGCTCTTTGATAATGAGTTTGAATACATACAGGAGCATTTCACGCTCGACGATTATATTGCTTTCCCGCAGATCGTTTCGGCTGAAGCCGATTCGACTGACTCAATGGTCGTTAGCGATGTAACAATCTATGGTCGTGATTCAGCCGATGTTTCAATAGTGGTTGTGATGAAAGGTCCGTCCGGGAATATTACGCGTTTTCCGACTGTTAATCGAGTCTATCATCACCGTGGACGTTGGATTCAACCAACGGTCGGTACAATTGATGGTCAGCTTAAATATGATTCGCTCCAGTATGCCTCCGATTCGGCCGCAGAGGCTGAAGAAGACGAAGATTTGTAACCTAATCCACTATGTCCGAAAAGTCTATCATCTCGCATATTGGCATTGCTGTTGCCGATTTACAAAAGTCGATTGCGATATATTCCACCTTATTAGGGAATTCGCCAGCGCATCGCGAATCAGTCGCCGACCAGCATGTGGAAGTTGCCATCTTTGCCGGACTTGAAAGCAATCTCAAAGGTATGACTCATGGCCGTATCGAATTGGTCGCCGCGACATCGCAACAGAGTCCCATCGCGAGATTTATCTCAACACGGGGCGAAGGACTTCATCATATTTGTATGTACTGCGATGATATCGAACAAAAATTGGCGGAACTCAAAGCATCCGGCCTGCGCTTAATCGACGAGACGCCGCGCATAGGCGCCGAAGGAAAGCGCATTGCCTTTATCCATCCAGCTTCGACAGGCGGAGTGCTGATAGAACTTGAAGAAAGAGAAAACAAATAGCCGAATTCTGAGTTATCTCTTAGAGCGATTTCGCGATACAATGTGAATACCAAGAGCGACCAATGCCGCCGGGAGAAGATAGTCCCAGACTTGGCCATAAATGATTCCTGTTCGCTCAAGAAGCATCAGGACGCCAAGAAGGACCAGGAGCACACCAATAAACATATACAACCTCACTGTCTAACGTTCAGCACATTTTCAATCGCGCTACTATTATCCGCGCTACTTCCTCAAGCATTGTTTTATCATCATCATTAAAAGCATTAGGTTTGTCTGAGTCGATATCAATTTCGCCTAAACATACATCCCCGTCCATGAGCGGCACGACAATTTCCGAGCGGGTTGTGAGTGAGCAAGCTAAAAAACGAGGATCAGATCTGACATCATCGACGACGATACTTTTCTTTTGTGTAGCCGTGGCTCCGCAAATCCCTTTGTTGAGTTCGATTCGAACATGCTCCGTGACAGGCCCAATATACGGGCCGACTTCTAGAACATTCCCGCGCATCATATAGAAGCCTGTCCAGTTAAAGGTGTCGGAGTAGGCGTCGAGCAATTCCACCGCGCTCTGAAGCACCGCCGTCTCGGTCTGCTTATCCGAAATGGTGTGAGTGATGTCACGAATCAATTGTTGCGCTTTGGCGTTCATCCCAAGCTTTCTCTTATCGTTTTGATATTAATAATCGGCGTTTCAGGCGGAATGGTACAGCCCGGGCCAAGAATAAGCCGCGATGGATCATGGTGCGACAGAAGCTTTTTGACCAGATAGCTCACTTCGGACGGATCACTCATTCGCGCCCAACCATCATGGTCTATTCCGCCGACCAATGCTTTATTCTTGATGATGTCATATGCTTTGTCGAGCGGAATGTTTGTTGGGTCAGCGCTATTCCAATTGATCATTTGTACCGGATAATTCTCTTTTGCCAATTGGGGTAGGAAATTGTTGTTTGAGCAGATATGAAACAGATTCAGAGCGCTTGATTCGGTGGCTTTGAGTATCCGCAAGTCAAACGGAATTCCAAATCGCTGGTACTCTTCCCACGTTATCAGGTTACTGCTCGCCCAGGATGTTGTCGCAAAAAAAAGACCATCGGCTCCGGCATTGCGAAGTTCGCCGACATAGGTTTCGAATGTCTTGGTTATTGTCTCAATGCCTGCGAGGACTTTATCTGGCGCTGACCTGATATGCTCAGCCAGCATTTCATCCTTTTCAACCATCCTCCCGGCGATTGCCAGTGGAGTAAAAACTGTCATGAACAAGGGAAGTTCTCTATCCGACCGCCTGCGTATTTCGGAGACGACCTGTAAATGTTCTGCCAAGGCTGGCGATGTAGGAGGTAGCACTTGCAGTTTGAGCCAGTCATCGGCGTTTTTTACAGGAAAACTTGTTTTTACATGTTTGACAAATTCGTTACGGGAGTATGTTTGTTTGAGCCCCCAGTCTTCAATATGATAGTCGGCTCTTGGATTTATCTTCATAAAATCCCAATCGAACTGCCGCTGGAACATGAGCATAGCCTCGATTGTCCCCTCGGCATGGTGCTCCATATGGTAAAAATGCCGCCACATCGATCCCGCGTAACGATCAGGCTTCTCGCCAGCGCAGATTGAGGCGATTCGATCTCGGTGGGATAATTTTGACTTAAAACTCATTTCAATCCTTTGTTTCAAGATAACGGCGTGAAAGGCTTCGGTCAACTCCCAGACTGTCATATGGACAGATATAAGGTTCTGCCTATAGGTACAGGATTTTTTGCCGATTTATACGATAAACCTATGAACGTATCCCTGTGCCGGAGAAACAATGCCGACTAAAATTCTTGTCATCGACGATGAAGATTCCATGTGCAATTTCATGGAAATTATGTTGTCCAAAGAGGGTTACTCTGTCGATGCTGTCAGTTCGCCCATTGATGGTATAGCTTTGCTCAAAGAGCATAATTATGATCTGGTCCTGACTGATTTACAGATGCCGGAAATGACCGGAATCGATGTTCTCAAAGAGGTGAAGGCATTCAAAAGCGATCAGGAGATTTTTATTATGACAGCCTACGCCTCGGTCGATACCGCGATTGAGGCGATGAAACAGGGGGCTGCAGATTACATAACCAAACCGTTCAAAGTCGATGAGATAAAGCTCGCGATAGAAAAATCACTGAATCGTAAATCGCTAATGCGAGAAAATAGGTCTCTTAAAAAACAGCTTCAAGGTGAGAATTCTTTTGATACCATAATTGGCAGCTCAGAAAGCATCGCCAATGTCAAAAAGATATCAAAACGCATTTCATCCTCCGACTCCACTGTTCTCATTCGGGGAGAGTCAGGAACAGGAAAAGATTTGCTGGCGCGAGCTATTCATAGTCACTCGCCACGGTGCAGCGGCCCTTTTGTCACAATCAACTGCGCCGCGCTCCCCGAAACGCTTTTGGAATCCGAGCTCTTTGGCCATAAAAAGGGGAGCTTCACCGGAGCCTTCAAAGATAAAGATGGATTATTTACCGTAGCTCATGGGGGTACTTTCTTCCTCGACGAAGTCGGCAATACCTCGCTTGCAATCCAAGTCAAACTCCTTCGCGTTCTCGAAGATAAAAAAATTACGCCGGTTGGAGGGACACAACCAATTGAAGTCGATGTTCGACTCATTGCCGCCACAAACTCAGACCTTGAAGACGATGTCAAAGCCAATCGCTTTCGGGCCGATTTGTTTTATAGGCTCAATGTCATTCCTATCACCATTCCGCCCCTTCGAGAGCGGGTCGAAGATATCCCTGTGCTTGTCGAATTCTTTATTGGAAAGTATTGCGGCAAGGCGAACACTCAGCCGAAAATGATTTCAGACGAAGCTATGAAGCTTCTCGCTGGTTATAGCTGGCCGGGAAATGTTCGTGAACTTGAAAATACACTTGAGCGGGCAATACTCCTCAACCGAACCAATCGACTTGAAGCCGCGGACTTCCCTGAGAAGCTCGCCGAACCAAACCAGACTTCGATTGTCAACGAGTCGACTCCGGTGACACCGACTTTGGAGTCTATAGAGAAGGCATATATACATTATATAATGAGCCAGACTGATGGCAAGCGAGCCGAAGCCGCAAGGATACTTGGGATTGATGCTTCGACGCTTTATAGAAAGATCGAGCGTTACAAGCTCGATGATCCAGCCGGTAAAGAGACATCTCCTTCGAAAAATATATCAAGGAAAAAGTAGAAGGGGCCCCAATTTTCTGTGACGTCACGCGACCCCGCTTGACAGATAATTCATACTGTCGGTCCAGGCACGGGGACCTGCCCCTACAAATCCAGACCGATTATGTCAATGCCAAACGTTCGATATTCCGTAGGGGCAACCCCCCGTGGTTGCCCTCTTTATGGCGCCTTTGCCTGTCCTCTTGGCGGTCATTCGGCTTTGCCTCATTCCTCGCAAAGACTCAACACAACACAACGCGGTATTGTCTCCTCGGAGAACGCTGGAAGATTACTTCTATTGCTATTGCAATCTGCAACTACGTCCGGCAATTTGCCCTGCATTTCGAGAGCTTTCCTTGTTCAAAATTAAAACGATGACTCAGATAATCTGTGAATGTTCAATAGACCCGTTATGATTCAATCAGTTAACGCCATTAGAAAGCTGTTCAAATAAGGCCATCCATCAAGGCACGGGCTTTGCCATACTCTACCCCGAAGGCAACGAAAACGAATTGAACCGAATATCCCAAGGAGGAATCGATGGTTCTCAACAAACTCAATAGCAAAAAGGGTTTTACCCTTATCGAATTGATGATCGTGGTGGTCATCATCGGTATCTTGGCCGCCTTGGCCATCCCGCGTTTTATGACTGCGAGCACTCGCGCCAAGCAGTCTGAAGCCAAGCAATTGCTCAAGCAGGTCTATACCATGCAGCACAGCTATCGTCAGGCTAACGCCACTTATGGTGACGGTGGTGTAACCGCGGCTTCCAACGGTAGTTTCCCGCAGATTGGCGTTGAGATCATGAATAGCGCCCTCTACACCTATGTCATGGTTTCTGCTGCAAATACCTTTACTTGCACTGCAACTGCCAATCTTGATGACGATGCCACCAACGATGTGTGGACAGTCAATCAACTCGGCACTCTTACGAATACCACAAACGACGCCGCTGCCTAAGAGCGACTTCGAAGACAGATCAACGCCCCCGATATCCTCGGGGGCGTTTTTTTATTTTTCTTTCTCACATTCTCACTTTAAGTCATTCGAAGATTCATTTAAATTGCACAGTCCTCAATGCCGATACTATATATTACCCCTATGAGATTATGCCTTTTTATCTTCTTTTCATTCATGATAGCCTGTGCCTCCACCGGAGCACAGGATTCGCCTGCTGGCACTAAAGTCGACTCGCCTGAATGGTTCGGATTGCGCCATATTAGCGATTATTTGAATCTGAAACCGGATGATATCGGCTTTAGATCCGATTACACTGATCCGGACTCTTTTCGTCTAAAAGTAGTCGCGGATTTGATGCTCAAACCGCTCGAGATGATTGATTACAGTACCAGTCTGAAAAACGGGCATGTTATCGGTCACCCTGAGATCATTTCTCGGATTCTTTATACCGACTTACTGGGAGAACATCAAACGGGCCGTTCAAGTCCCTATAAGCTGACTTCGAAAGAGCTCAGCGAGCGTTACAACCTATTTTACACGCATCTGCAACTCAACTCGCTACTGACCCGGGCGTCAAAGTATCTGGGTGTTATTTTTCCTAAATCCACCGATGCGGCTTTGGGTCGATTGAGCGCGTCACAAAAAAAGTTTTTGCTCAATCAATTCAAAGATATTATCACAATGAGCACCGATGAAGAAAAGCTCGGTGTGGCCGCTCTGGATTCGCTTGAAAAGCTCGAAGAAAGTTACGCCGAGAGGTTTGTTCAGTTCGGCTATCTTTTTGACAGGGACCCGATTGTTGCGGCGGGGACTGACTGCCTTCAGGAACTCATGCCCGAAATTTTGGGTCTTCGTAAAGATATCAAGGATGGAAAGGTATCAATAGCCGATTTAATAAAGTCAGCAGCGATACTCCCAAAAAAATTCGACGCCGAATCATATCTCGGCAAGCAATCCGGGTGGGCGGTGGGAGGCCAGGGAACTGACACATATACCGGTAATTATTCGTTTATCATCGATTTTGGCGGCGACGACAATTACAATTTGTCGTATGATCCGGGCAAACCTCATGGCTGTATCATTATCGATTTTGGCGGCGATGATAATTACCGCTCACTGACCGATTTCACTATAGCATCAGGTTGCCTTTCTGCCGGGATACTTCTCGATTTTGAAGGAAATGACCGCTACGACGCCAAATCGTTCGGGCTTGGTTCGGGCTATTTTGGATACGGTATCCTCTATGACCCTGCCGGCGATGACCGTTACGACGGCGACACCCATGTCGAAGGAGCCGGAACTTTCGGGCTTGGATTGCTCATCGACGAAGGCGGACGGGATATTTACAATGCCGCTGTTTTTTCTCAAGGATTCGGCTTTATCGACGGGATCGGGATGATCTATGAGATGGACGGATCTGACTCGTATTACGCAGGTGGAAAATATAAAGATTTCCTGCGTTACGAAGATCGCTATTTATCAATGTCGCAGGGATTCGGCTACGGCCTCCGTCCATGGATGTCAGGAGGCATCGGGGCGATCGTCGACCTAAAAGGGTCTGATTCCTATTCGTCGGATATTTTTGCCCAAGCCTGTTCATACTGGTGGTCGCTGGGCGTCATCTATGACTCGAGCGGCAATGACAATTACCAATGCTATCAGTACGGGCAGGGAGCGGCGACACATATGACGCTCGGTATTCTCGTTGATGGTTTAGGCAATGATGTCTATTTCGGAAAAGGGCTCATGCAGGGTTGCGGCCATGACTATTCCTGCGGGATATTGCTCGATAGACAGGGAGATGATGTTTACACCGCCCATGACCTCTCCCAGGCGGCCGGTTCAGCCAATGGCGCGGGACTTTTGATTGATAATGGCGGCAACGACCGCTATCTCATAAAGAATCCGGACAACACCCACGGTTACGGCAATCCCCGTCGGGATTTCGGTTCAATCGGGCTCTTTATCGACCTCGGTGGACTCGATCAGTACGTAGGCTATGGACGGGATAATTTTTACTGGCGAACCAATTCCCAGTGGGGCGGGGGGATGGATATTGAAATGATCGCTCCGGATAGCACACAGGCGAACAAGTAGATATATGATAGCAAATAGTAAAGTAACACGTGTGCTATTGTCAACAATCGTGGTCTGTATTTTGCATTCGGTAGCTGTGACATCCGCGCCATCGGATCTGCAAAAGAAGATTGATTCACTTTTTGTCATTGCTTCATCGGGCGAAGTGAAGTTCCAGACCATGGTTCAGCCAGCGATAGATTCTCTGGCCGCCATAGGAGTGAATACCGTACCTATTTTGATTGACAAATTCACCACGAAATCAGCGCGCGAACGTCTGACGATCATGAATATTCTGAAAAAGATTGGTACCCCGGCAGTTCCGGATCTGCTTATAGCATTACGCCGAACCGAAGGCCTGGTTGTCGAGCGCGCGGCCTGGACGCTGGGAGAGATTGGAGATAGCGCCGCGACTGAGCCGCTCATGAAATCAGTGAGTCATGAGCGATGGCAGGTGCGGGATGAGAGTCTTGGCGCACTGGGAAAAATCAAGAGTCATCGCGCGGAGCCCTCAATTCTCACCGGACTTTTGGATTCAATCGGCCAGGTTCGAAAATCCGCGGCCGTCGCAGCCGGTCGACTTGGATTAAACAGCGCTATTTCTGGCCTGACGTACATGCTCGGCGATGATTTCTACGGCGCGCGGATGGCCGCCGGGAGTTCAATGCTTATGCTTGACACCTTCCAGGTTATCGCCGTCTTGGCTGATTCGCTGAGTAAAACAAAAGACACTCTTACTGGAAATCATATCTGTCTGGTCCTTGGGAAACTCGCAAGTGATTCGTCGATCTCTGCATTAAACAGAGCGCTCGCTTCGTCTGACCCGCATCGCCGCGCCCATGCCGCAGTTGGGCTGGCTCTCGCCGATCCAAAGGATACATCGGGATATCTTAAGACATACCTTGCGCGGGAAACCGACCGACTGGCTTTACTCAAAGTACGCTCTGCTTTGCAGACGGATTCGTTTTACAATGACCGATGACAATCTCGACTTTCAACTGAAACGATTCAAACATCTGATCGGTGTTCCCCCTTCGCCTTCCAGCTCTGATTTCAATATTGTCCCTCTGGCTGCGCCGGATTATTCATCAAAACTGCCTGACCGATATCAGGCCCTTGCCGATTCAATCGGCGGCGAGGTTTTAACTACTTTCTGCGGGACTATCGTCCGCTCGGTAAAGCATTATCCGTTCGGGAGCGCCTTCGGCCAGACCGAACTTATCTCGATAGACACAAGACTCTCGATCCCGCACTCGGCGTTTACTTCTGATCATCAGGACAGAGTACTGGCAATAAAAGACCTTCTGTTTATCGATACCGAGACCACCGGTTTAGGAGGGAGCGGGGCGGTCACTTTTCTGGTGGGCGTTGGACGCGTAACCGATTTGGGATTTGTGGTCACTCAATATTTTCTGCCGGACTTCAGCGATGAGCAGGCATTGCTTGAGTTACTATTGGAGCAACTGAACGAAGAGGTAATTCTTGTAAGCTATAACGGCGCGGCCTTTGATCTTCCGTTACTCAAGGATAGGATGATAATCAACCGCGTAGCGCGGGAAATCCCATGCTCTACTCATCTGGATCTTTTGCACCCCGCGAGGCGGTTGTTTAAACGAAGGCTCAAAGACTGTTCATTGACAAATATCGAACGTGAACTGTTTGGCTACTTCAGGGTCGATGATTTCCCCGGCTTTTTGATGCCATCGGTCTATTTCAAGTGGTTGTCCGAAGAAGATTGCTCGGTAATGCCCTCTGTGCTCGAACATAATCGTCAGGATATTGTCAGTCTGTACCTTTTGCTCATGCAGCTCAAAGATGTTTTTGAGACTAAAGGAGGCAATTTGGATTATGACGAAGACCTCTATTCTCTTTCGAGAATTTATGGGCGCAGAAAACAGATCGATACGGCCGTAACAGTTATGGAGCGAGTCGAGTTGGACTCAGACAATGGGGACGGAGAGAAACAGCTCTATTTTGCAAATGTGCTGAAACGGCAAGGGGAGTCGGAGCGGGCAAGTCTCTTATGGAAAAAAATTTCCGCCAGCCAGACTCGTCAAAGTTATTGGGCGAATCTGGAACTGGCCAAGTTCTATGAGCACCGCCAAAAAGACCCCGATTCGGCTCTTTTTTACGCCCGGCAGGCACTGGCAATATCCACCTATTCAATGCAGTGCAAAGCCCAACTGGAAAAGCGAATCATCCGACTTGTGGCAAAATCGACGGCCAATTCCTCCTCTGTTTAGTCTCTGAATAGTTCTTGTTTAGGCGCTTTTCGTCCGTTCTGGCTCAACCATCCCGCAATTTATCCGATACAATTAATAACCTAAACAGTGGCTTTATGGATAAAGTACTTATACAGAAAATCCTCGATGGACGTAAGGAGCTGAAATCCCTTCCTCAGACTCTCTCTGAGGTAGTGCGTCTATCTCATGATGACAATGCCTCCGCCGGTCAACTCGCGACAATTCTCTCCCGCGATCCAATGTTGACGACCAAAGTTTTGCGAATTGTCAATTCTCCTTTCTACAGTCTACCAAGCAAAGTATCCTCACTTACCCAGGCCGTGATGACAATCGGAATGAAACAGGTTACTGCCTTGGCTCTTTCGAGTTCGGTGTATTCACTGACTTCGAAAGTAAGCACCGGCATTGACCGGCTTCGCTTCTGGAGACACTCGCTTGAGACGGCTATTGCCTGTCGTATGATCGCCGAGAAGATAAAGTACCGCAATCCTGAGGAACTCTATGTCGCGGGACTTGTGCATGATATCGGCCTGTTAATTCTCGAAGGAGCCTTTCCTGCTGAGTTCCCGCGTGTCTGGATGGCATCGGGACGCGAAGGAAATCTTGTAGATCTCGAAGAGGAGATTTGGGGAACAAACCACGCTCTTGTCGGTCAGTTCTTGCTCGACCAATGGCATTTGCCTGAGTCGATTTCACTGGCTGTGGGTCGGCACCACACGGTATTTACACCGCACACAACCCATCCGGAACTTGTGCCCTCCCAAGTCCTTTCGCTGGCCAATCAACTTTCCCGTTTCTCGCTCTATATCAACAGCAGGCCCCCGGCGAGAGAAGAACAGGAAGCGCGCGAGATTCTGAGAGATAATCTTGGCTTGAGCGAGGAAGACCTCCGCGTCATCGAAAAGAGTTTGTTCAGCAAGACTATCGAAGAAGCGCGGTATTTAGAAATCGAGGTCGGCTCGACCGAGGAAATTCTCATGGAAGCCAACCGTCTGCTTTTCGATCAGTATGTCACAGTGGAATCGGTCCTTCGCGAAAACCGCCAGATGCAGCAGCAGATCAACCGGGATCAAATTCGGCTTGTATCGAATGACACCCTTCGTGAGGCTATGGATCAGATGGCTCAGCAGATTTCAACGGCCATCACTCTCATTTCGAGCCGGGCGGAATTTTTGAGGTCAGAGATCGGCGCCGGTAGCGTGGTTGACAGCCAGAATACACTTCACCCATCCTCTGATGCGATTATAGAGAGTGTCAAAGCAATACGGGCGGTTCTTCAGGAAATGACTGTGCTGACAAATTCCTGCAAACTTCCTCCCCCGGATCGTACAATGGTCGCTGCGATGGAAAATCGGCTTGAGGATTATGCGTCTAATTCGTCCAGATTACGAACGGTAGCCGTTCAATAATTTCGATATTCCGTTAAGATTTCCAAAAATTGAGATGTGTGTTGAGGTGCGGAGAAGCACTGCCGATTTTGTGTCTTTATTCGCTTATGATAATCGGGCAATTCACGCCCGTGACAAACAATGAATCTTTGCCGGTGCCGAATTTGATGATCGCGGTTTTGACCGCGCCACGGTCGATTATCTGAATTGGTTTGAGAAACTGAATTTTCCCCTCGCGGGCGCTGGCAGAGAGGATGATATTGCATCGGTCACTGGCCGAGATATCAATACTTCCAAAGCTTGAATGTATAGTCGAAGTCCCTCTCAGGGCTCCGTCGAGAACGACTTGAATGACCCCGTTCTGGTTGACAAGATTAATGGGGCCGCTCAAAAGCGATGCCGAGATAATTCCAAATTGCGTGTTCGCATTTAATAACCCATGCACATCCTCGGCAGTGATATTGGCGTAGCTGTTGGCCAGGAAGGCTGAGCCTATGACATTTGAAATTGCAACTTTCCCGAAGGCATTATTGATGATAAGATTACCCTTGACATCCTCAAGAATTACCGCGCCGTAACTGTTGTTCAATTGAATATTGCCAGCATGACTGCTAATCTGAATTGCCCCTGTGTTTCGGATTGCAGCATTCCCCTTGGAGTCCGACAATGAAATTTCTGAATAGGCATTCTCAAGATTCATCTCGCCATTGCAGTCAGAGACTGAGATTGGTTTGAAGGTATTTGCAATTTTAAGGGCGCCGCTGACATCAGAGACAGAGACTTCGCCGGCTGAGTTGTCGACGATTGCTCCTCCAGTAATCTCCGAAAGCGTAATACTTGAACTTTTGCAGTTCAACTCAACGCCGTTCATAACCCCTGATATCTTTACTTCGCCAAATTGATGATCACAGATGAGGTGGTTTTGAGCGGGAAGGTAGATAGTCAATGAAGCGTTCAGCAGTTTGGTGTCGCCGGAACCATGTTGGGGCATCGACGCCTCAACTGAATAACCCGATGTCGATTTGGCCAACTTGAGCATTGACTGAGCAAGAAATTCCTTTTCCTTGATGCTGGACTGCGAAGACACCTCGACTTCCATCGTTGCCAAAATCATCTTTTGCTCCCAGCCGACTATCTCAAGATTGCCAAATGGAAGCTCGATGGTAATAGGCACTTTTGATGATGCCACAGCTAAACTCTCGGCATATTCATTTGAGCGTCCATACACTTTATGGCCGCTCTTGCCTGTTCTGAATTCAATGGGGGGAAGCTTTGTCGTGGGACGGACCGGGGTCGGTGGCCGTGCTGGCTTGACAGGTTTATGCTTGTTCTTGTTTTTTTTGGCGTCACTATATAGGTCTTCCTCGGTACGTCCCTTGGAATAGATATCTTCTTCAAGTTTCTGCTCGAGCTTCTCTCTAATAGCCTCATCGATTTCGCCCTGTTCAAGCAGACGCTCAACCAGTTCTTCAGAGAGCAATACTTCTCTTGCTCCTTTGGTTCGGATTTTATCCAATTCGGCGAGCAGATACGCTCGAATTTCTTTGGCAGCCATATGGCGTCGTTTATTTGAACTAATATAATCGTCGGCAAGCTCCGAGATTACACCGAGTTCTCGCCGAAAATTTCGGAGGAGATTGCAACATGCTGGCTGGTTGCTCTTCTCGCTGAGCCGGTGCCGCTGCTCAATAGTCTCTATTTCTGAAGAGAAGTTCTCGATATCATCCGGCAGCCGTTCCAAATCTGAAATATAGGTGTCGTTTTTGAGCGCGGTTGTGAAGGTTTTGAACGAGAGAGTATGTCGAAGGCGGTCCTTATCGTCGAGGTCGAGCAGATAGTCGCTGTAATCTTCGAGAACATCCTGGAGCTTTATAAGAATATCGAGATATTCATCGGCAGCATCCTTTGAGCGTTCATTCAGACGGGTCAGCACGTCTTCAAGCAGTTCCTCCGCAGTAGAACGGGGCAGTGGCGAAGATTGAGCTAAAATAGGTACAGGATTTACCGAGAGCATGAATGCTCCAACCAGAGCAAGAGATAAAAGTCGCTTTATCAGAAGGTCGGTCATTGGCGTCTGATTACCGTTGAGCCTTCCGGTCTGCTCTCGCCCCAAGGATGTTCGCAAGTACAAGAACTATCGTATAGTTTCATACTGTTGCATACGAAACATCGGCTCAAAAGGTGCATCCTAATTCTTGGGCAATCATTGGTTTCGAACGGTAGTACAGGTGGGGGCATCATTTCTTCGCTATGTATACCATATCTTTAGCAAAAAAGATATGAACTTTCTTGAAAATATCCCCCTGCTCCACAACTAAACTGACCGATAATTGTTGTAGAAGGAGCGCAGTCTCAACAAGATAACTGCTTGCAAAAAATGGACGTTATGACGATATTAGTCTCAATGGGGCACAGACAAACCTTTCCATATACACCTCTTGGAAAACAGACCACTTTAACTTTCACCTTTTCTCATCTTTCCTTATGAAACAGATTTCTTTTATTCTCATTTTTTTCACTTTTCTTACCACAGATAGCTTCGGGGAAAATAGCTTTGATCGCGCAGCTATTCACGAGGCTCAACTCTCCGGATTGAAACTTGAACGAAGAGACATCTCCAACCAGAAGTCCGTTGAATTTTTGCCGTCAGCCTCCAGCGCCGCAGACATTGCCCTCTCCGAATCAGTTGCTCCAGCCACGTTTGCGCAAACCAATGCCTCGATAAAACAACTGAAAGACAGTTCCTGGCTTGCCGTCTGGCAAGATCATCGCGCCGGAAGTTGGAAGATTTTCGCTCAAAAATTGAGTTCTTCGGGGGTGAAGACTGGAATTAACTTTTTCACGGCTGGCTCTTCAATCGGCTCGGATTATGTGGATCCTAAGCTCTTAGTCGACACGTCAGGAAATATTATTCTCTGCTACCGTGACCAAACAAACGGACTTATATTCTGCACCCGATATAGCTCATCTTTTGTACTCACTGGATCTCCGTTTATCGTAAATGATACTTCGTCAAACGCCTTTGCCGGATTATATGATGTCTCTCTCTTCCCTGACGGCCGTGTTGTCGTTGTCTGGGAGGACTACTCGACCGGAGGGAATACCGTTGCAATGAAATTGCTTGCTGCCAACGGATCAACACTTGTTGGCCCTTTGACAGTTAATTCAATTACTCCATCCACCCAACGCTGGGCTCCTTCAGTCTCTACCCAACCGAGCGGCGGACTTTTGGTCGCATGGGAGGACTATAGGAATGGCCAAGCTGACATTTTCTGCCGACTTTTCAGTGGCGCGGGCGCTGCCATCGGAGCTGATTTTTCTGTCGTCCCGCCTCCATTTGATGCCGATCCGCAATTTGCCCCGGAGGTTGTCTTCTCGCCTCTGGATAAATATATCATCGGCTGGTTAGATCGTCGTCAGGGCCAGGAAGTCTTCGCCCAGCGATACGACCCGGTCGGCGGTCTCATCGGAGGCAATACTTTGATTTCAGTAAATGACACACTCGCCACCAATTGGGACCTTGAATTTGGCATCTCTTCAACGGGCACCCTTCTTGCGACATGGGCTTCGTTTGCCGCTCAAAACAGTATTGCCGTGCGAGTCATTTCAAACGGTTTGGTTCCCTCCACATTACGAACGGCGAACCTCGCCACCGATGGACAACGCTGGGCCCCGTCGCTTTCTCTTGGCCAACTGAACAGATATGGCATAGTATGGACCGAGGTTGGCAGTAACGAGAACATTCATTTTATGCTTTTTGATAATGCCGGTACAAGACTCTTCACGCCAGAGCGGGTCATCAACGATGACGCAATTGGCGCTCAGTCCACTGATCCATATATTCTGACCACGACCAATTGGTGGAATCTGGCGCTCTTTGTCGACGAGCGCAACGATGCCGGCGATATTTATCTTCAAACATTCTCCCATACCGGCTCCCTGCTTCAAAGTAACGTCAAAGTTAATCAGAGTACTTCTGGAAGCCTGCAATCAAACCCAAATGCCACAAGCGGCAACAATAAATCACTCGTAGTTTGGATTGACAGCAGGCCAGTAGCCGGAAACGGCGGACAACGGATTTTTGGTCGGTTCGGTTCTATCTGGGGAAGTTTTAGTGAAGCCGAATTCATGATTTCCGAAAGTGCGCAGTCCTCCGGCAAGCTTGACCTTAAAGCGGTCATGAACAACACCGGAAGAGCCTTGGTGGCATGGATTGACAACCGAAACGGCACACCTCAAGTGTACGGGCGTTGGCTCTCGACTTCCGGCCAGCTTGATGGCGCGGAGTTCCAGATTTCCAATTCAAGTACCGACGTGCAAAACACCGCGCTCCATATTGGCAAAGATAATCTCAACCGCTTTTATATCGTCTGGCTCGATAACGGTGCCGCCACTCCGACCGTCAAAGGACGCTGGTACAATCCTGACAAGACCCCCGGCGGGACATTTAGTTACATCTCATCAATTGCCAATGTCCCTATTGGAAGTTTGGCCGCCGATATATCCACAACCGGCGAAACGGTTCTCTTATGGACAGGAACAGACACGGGGATAAAAAAACTGTATATGACGGTGGTGTCATCGGCCAGCACAGTTGCTATTCCGGCCTTTGAAATCACCAATGACTTGGCTTCGTTGGCCGATGACCCAGCGCTGGCAATCGACAACGATGACTATGTAAGCACAGCCTGGGTTGACTGGCGAGAAGGAAAAGCGAAGGTTTACACGCAATTACTGGATCCGGCTTTCAATCTAATAGGAGCTAATCAACCAGTAGCGTCGGGTAACCCTGAGATCATGAATTCGCCTTCAGTATATGCCGAGCGGGGACGGGCATGGTATGTCTGGTCTGATCCGCGCTCGAACGGATTTAATATTTATGGTAACACGATTCTCTATTTGCCGACCGGTGCCGACGATGATCGAGATAATTTGCCGGTTTCGTTTGAACTCATGCAAAATTTTCCTAACCCGTTCAATCCTGCCACAACTATTGCCTTCACCATTCCAGCTTCAGGTGAAGTCCATCTTAATGTTTACAATCTAATTGGCCAGAACGTGCGCGAGTTGGTGGGTTCAGCTCTCGCGGCAGGATCGCATTATATAGAATGGGATGGAACCGACAATAACGGCCAAAGAGTCGCAAGCGGCATTTATCTTTACACTCTCACCGTTGGCGATATCTCTCAATCAAAAAAGATGTTGTTGCTGAAATAGCGGGTCATTCTCGGTTTATATATTGTAAATCAGGATCCCCGTGATCCTGACTCCTGATCGAATGTCATCCCGCAGGCCGGGAACCAGTATTGGTTTTCGTATTAGAAAAAGAGAGAACTCGCCACAGCTGGCAGGCATGAGATTCCCGCGTCACTCCTCGGAAGTCGCTCCTCGCAACGACAGTGTTGGGTATGTCTTCTCTAATATCTTGTACCACACTGCTTGCAGTGTGATCTTGTCCTGTGGTGTCGGGGGTAACCGACGGGGCGGTTACCCCCGTCCGACACCATTGGCATACCACGGTTAATGTCATTCCGGCGCAAGCTGGAAGGTGGATTCACATTTGAAGTGCAACAGTTTTCCCCAATCCGCCTGCGGCGGACTGCAGGTGTCCGAAAGTCCAGACATTTTCTCGGTGTGTTATTATAT
>JAWXAN010000026.1 GCA_034439475.1 Candidatus Zixiibacteriota bacterium | reverse complement strand
GTCACTAAAAGGACTCAGTCATCTTAGGTGAAATACCAAGTATAACAAGAAGATATCAGAAATTTACCAACACTTTTTGGCTATTATGCCCATTGCGAGGAGTCTTGTAACGATTCCGGTGGCTGGTGTACGTCCCACCACGCCTGCCCGCTGTGGCGGGGCGGACTGACGTCTTATCTCTTTCTTGCAACACGGGTCATTCTTATGCCCCGCGCGTCGGCTACTTCCCTCACTATCGAATAGCCCTCTCGCCTCAGTCCTTCTTTTCCTCAAGCATATGCCACAGCCTGTTCTCGAGCATAAAAAGTTGACCGGTCGTATCGGCCATCTTCACCATCGCAAGCAGTTCATTGGCTGAAGCCACTTCCTCTACTTGCTCTTCGACTTTCCAATCGATGAATTTCCGCGTGGCATGGTCTTTCTCGGCGATAGCTAAATCGACTATTTCATGGACCTGTCTGGTCGTGAGAATCTCCTGATGGACAAATGCCTCAATCGCCTCTTTTGCGGTCTTGTAATCGATAGTCGGCTGCTTGGGCGATCCAAGTCGGACTTGTGCGCCTTGGTCAACCAGATACTGGGCGATTTTCGCGCCATGACCGCGCTCTTCATCGCTTTGCTTAAAAAAGTATTTGGCAAAAATCCTCAATCCGAGGGTCTCAAACCAATAGGCCATGGCAAGGTACGACCAGGCATTATAAAATTCATGGTTGACCTGCTCATTGAGCCGAGCGGCAACCTTTTCCGAAATCATCATTGTGTTTTCTCCATTCTATTCATATTCATATCTATTCACTGTCACAGTCACGTTTAATCACATTCACAATTAATCTTTACACTCACTGCAACTCTGTCATATAATGCCACTTCAAATCATCTAATCCCGACTAAGGTGTAGCATAATACAAAGAAAATCAAGCCTTGAATCCGCAGCCACTTTAGCCCCGAATATTGTCTTTCCAGACCACCCAGGCGGAGAATCCATCTTCTCCAATACTCGTAGGTCAGTCCGCCGCGCCTGCCCGCTGTGGCGGGGCGGACTGACGTCTTAAATTCCGTGGTGTCGGGCGTCCTCAGCGAGGGATGCTATCCCCCGCCTGACGGTTGCGGGACGTGTCGGTCAGAGACGTCCCGCACGAAGATAAATCCTGGGTCCTCCGACAGTGCCTGCCCACTGAGGTTGGGCGGACTGGAATGACAAAATAAGTAGAACGCCTGAGAGAGAGCCCCTCACAGCGGACAGGTCTGAGAGCGTCGCGTCTCAGAAGCCGGGCCCCGCAAGAACAAGTCGTAGGGTTCTTCTTACTTTATCGTTGTGAAAAATTCATGACGGAGCTATTCCGAGTTTGTTCCGCGTTTCACGTATTGATATATTTCTTGTTTTTCAATCCAATTTCGATTTTCTTCCGTATTAATTATGAATGATACTAAGAATCCAGATACTTCTGCCGGCAGTATGGACGAGTTGCTGATTCGTCTGATCAAACTTGGTGATCAGACGGCTTTATCTTCGTTGTATGATCGCCGGGGAAGATTTGTGTACTCATTGGCCCTCAGCATCGTACAGAACGAAGCAGATGCTGAAGAGATAACAGAGGAAGTGTTTTTTAAGCTTTGGCAACAGGCAGGCTCATATGATCTCGCCCGTGGAAGTGTCCTTGCCTGGTTGACTACTATGAGCCGGCATCTGGCAATTGATCGTACCCGATCCAAACAGTACAAAGCGCGCCGCGCGGAAACTACACTTGACGACACCATACTAGACACATTGCCTGCGAATCACAATGGGAGTCCTGATAGCGACTGGTCTAACGCCGAAGCAAAAGATCAGATTGTCTCCGCATTGAATAGGCTAACGCCAGCGCATCGCGATGTTATCCGTCTTTCATATTACGATGGTTTATCTCACTCGCTGAT
Organism: Candidatus Zixiibacteriota bacterium; assembly: GCA_034439475.1. NCBI lineage: Bacteria > Pseudomonadati > Candidatus Zixiibacteriota > Candidatus Zixiibacteriota bacterium. The sequence continues at coordinate 3,497 of JAWXAN010000026.1, read as the reverse complement.
CGCGGAACGTCTCGATACACCCCTTGGAACTGTCAAAAGCCGGATTCGCGAAGCAGTCATACAACTCCGAAAACACCTCAAAGTAGAAGCGTGAGATGAACACAAGTCACGAGGCGATTTATGAGCAGCTAGAAGCATTCGCTTTCGGCACACTCATACAAGAAGAGGCCGACAATGTCGTTTCGCATCTCAACACCGGCTGCCCCGTTTGTTCTGCCCGCCTGAAAGAAGCGACCGAGCTTTCAGTATGTCTGGCCGCATCCGTGAATCAGCATGAGCCATCCGCTGTAATAGGCGAGCGGCTGATGAAAAGAGTGTATGCGGATTCTGGCCCCATCGAAAATGCCAGCGCTCCCAAGGGACATTCTCAGTTTGGCTGGTGGGCTGCTGCGGTTGCGGCGGCGGCATCTGTTGTCCTTTTCCTCTGGGGACATTCTCTTCGAAATGATCTCTCTGCAGTGAAAACTGAGCAGGGTTCATTGCTCAGTCAAATAGACCGGTTCCAATCAGATCTTTCTTCCATTCAAAAAGAGCTTTCAACGCTAACGCAAAAACAGTCTTTCAATCTGGAGCTGGAGGGTCTTCGCGCAGAACGTGAAAAACGAGAAAGAGAGATCGAGCAATTACAAAACGACCATGCGACAAATTTGGCACAGATTTCCAAACTTGAAAGAGACCTGCATGCGTATGAGGATGCCACGGTCCTGCTCGGACAGCCGGGAATGAAGTTTGTAGATCTGAGCGGTGTTGAGCCGAATCGACAGGCGTTCGGCAAGGTCGTTATCGATCCTATTCGCGGCACGGGAGTCGTATATATGTACCAGCTTCCTCAGACACCTGAGGGCAAAGTCTATCAGGCCTGGTCGCTTCGTGACGGCAAGCCGACTTCGGTAGGACGGTTTACTGTCGCACCTGATGGAAGCGCCGTTCTCAAAATGAATTCCCTTCCTGACCCTTCTCATATCGCCTCCTTCCAGGTTACAATAGAGACAGCCGGAGGTGAGGAGCAGCCAACGGGTATGATGTATCTTACTGGGCCGGACGCCGCGCCAGATCTCAAATAATTTTTTTTTCATTCTTTCCAATCCAAGGACCTACTGCATTTCGTATCTCCTATAGGATCCCAGTCACACAGAGGTTGGCAACGCATGTGCACAAGACATTTGCAGAAAGGAGACATGTTCACCTCGCACAGACCTCACTGTGCTGAAATCTATGTATTTGATGTTTTCATCAGACGCATAAAGGTCTATATCCCGATGAAAAGTCAACCGTGAAGTAAAAAGTATCACATCTGTAAGGAGAAGAAATAATGAACAAAAAGAATTTTCTTTTATTTATGGCGCTCGGCCTCATAAGCTGGAGTTGTTCAAAGAATGAAGGACCGGTTTCATCGACCGAGAGTCAGATTAGTCCCGAAATTGAAATGAGTGAAGCCTTTGATCCAGCGTTGGAATCAGCCGTACGCTCTGAGTTTCGCGAAGGAGCCGCTTCGGTCTGGACTGGGATCACAGCTCCCACAACGATCACCGAGCCGGGATTTTACCGTGTCACCGCGGATTTTTCAGCAACGGGTGATGGAATTGTTATTATGAGCGACAATGTCTTTCTAAAATTGGGAGGACATGAGATAAGCGGTCCGGGAAACAAAATCGGAAGAGGAATTGTCCTTGATGGCGTCAAAAATGTGTGGGTGCAGGACGGCCGTGTGTCTACATTCGGAATCGGTGTCGTCTTACTCGGCAGTAGCAGGTCTGTCATACGGGGGATTAAAGTCGAAGGCGGCGATGAGTTCGCCGACCCTGCAAATGGCATCGCGCCGCAGATAGGTCTGCTCGCAATCAACAGCTACGCAAATATAATTTTCAGAAACTATTTCGATATGGTTAATCTCGGCATATTCGTCCGGGGAGCCGGTAGTTATGAAAATAGAATCTTTAATAATGCCTCTGTAGGCGGCCACAATGGCTTGCTTGGTATTTGCTACAATCCTGCGCCAAACGAGGGACCGGCGGGACCATCCTCTGATTATGTCACTCATAACTATCTCGCAAGGTTTGGCAATGGTATTCAAGCGAGCGCAGGGTCTATGAACAACATGTTCAACTTCAATGTCATAAAATACTTTAACCATGCATATGTTGATTTCAATGGCTCGAATTCATTTGAACATAATCGAACGAGGCAAATAGAGCCCTAAGGCAATCGTTTGATTGCTATGTTGCCAAAGCCCGTGATGACACTTCGTCATACGGGCTTCTTTTTTTTTGGATGTTTTGATTGCTTGCTGAAGTGGCAATCTCACGCCTGCCGCTGTGGCGGGTTCTCTTCTCTTCGTCTTGTAGCGACTCCGCCTTGGTTCGCCGCAGGTGAACGGTTCAGCGATTCTTGAGTCTCGTGAATGTGACCTCACCCAGAGATAGAGGGAAAGAAAAGATCACACCTTCCGCCACGGCGGAGTGTGGTACAAGAATTAAGGCTAACATTTCCGGTAGCGTCATTGCGATCCGCCGCGACGGACTATCCACGACGCGGCAATCTCAGCTGATGTTCCGTTGGGTCTTGCACACATCGAAAATGTGGGAGCTGAGGCTTCCGAAGTCCGCACGCGGCGGGTGACCTGACGGTTATGTGGTGCACGACAGAGACACCCGCACGAAGGGAGTGGCTCGCCTGTCGCGCATGTCAATGCTGTCAACAAAGCAGTTGTATTCTTCAATGATATAACGTATTTTTGTATTCTAATAAAGAGAGAAGCGCATCAGTAAACTTTCATGTCCCCAAAGAGGAGGTAGAGCAGAAATGGTCAATATTTCTCAGGTTATTGCGTGTCTTGACAAGTACATCGAACAGAAATGTTTGGAAAGTATCACAGCTATAGAGGGCGGGAAGATTATCGAAAAGCATGGTATTCTCAAGGATAGTATTCATCGCCCTGGCCTGCCTCTAAGAAACTTGCTCCGAGCGAAGAAGATTCCTCATGCATACCAGCTGGGTGGAAAGGGTAGTAGATGGGTAATTCCGACCTCAAAGAAGAAGTAGATTCCGCCTGTTCATCAATTGAGGTGATGTGTCTCAAATCCTTCTGAATTTCCGTCTTTTTTCTGAGGGATCTAATGAAAAACCTTGTTGGGGAATCGCATTTCGGCGACGGCAGGACATTGATTTGGCATTAGATACCTCCTTAGAAAATCGACCGCGGAGCATTCAAATAGAATTCCCCGACGGTGTTAATTATATTTTCGGAATAAGAAAAGGATTTTGGAATAAATGTCCTGAGTTTGTTGACGCTCAAGAGACCACTCGATCATATCCAGTTACAAGTTGGGCGATCGACAAGCTTGGATATACTGTCTCAAACAAGAGTGATTGCTCGATTGTAGTAGAAGTCGTGAGGTGGAATCAGCTTCTCAAGATTATAAAATTTCAATAGAGTGCCTTTGTTACTCCGAATATACGTCTGTCGCCACCACGAGCTTTTCACCAACTCCTCAGAG
>JAWXAN010000025.1 GCA_034439475.1 Candidatus Zixiibacteriota bacterium | reverse complement strand
GGGGAGGCGGCTGGTCGGTATGCATTGCTCTCTTTGATGCCGACATTGTTTCGGCTGTAGGTGTGACGTATACTCAAGGTCAAGCAGGGGTAGGCGGTGAGGAACATTCGCCCGGAAATGGCGGCATCAATGGAAGCGCAGCTGAGATTTGGAAGATAGAGTGAACGTCACTGCTTATAAGTATTATTATTGTTGTCTCATCCAGTAGACTTTCATTTATTATTTCAGCGAAGGAAAAAATGAATGGAGCCAATATTGAATAACCGATCCACAACCGTTTACAACCTAATTAGGCCATCCACCCTATGGGCAGAAATCCCGCTCCTGCTGGGCTTCAATCTTTTATTGGTTGCCGCGGCTTATATTTCGATTCCCCTTGTTTTCTCACCTGTTCCCATCACTGGCCAGACGTTCGGTGTCATGCTCATCGCTATGGCCTTAGGGAGAATTCGAGGAACAGCGGTTGTTACAGCCTATCTTTTGGAAGGAATCGCCGGCGCGCCGGTTTTTGCCGGAGGCGGCGCTGGCATCCACCATCTTTTTGGGCCAACAGGCGGCTACCTTCTGGGTTTTGTTCCTGCAGCTTTTCTAACCGGTTATCTGGCCGACCAAGGATGGTATAAAGGATATATTCTCTCGGCTATTGCCATGTTTATCGGCCATGCCGTCGTCTTTCTATTTGGACTCACACAGTTGTTCTTCTTTGTTCCGGTATCAGGACTGTTTGCCGCAGGTCTAATCCCGTTCCTGCCCGGGACAGCTATCAAAATCGGTCTGGCATCTTTTATCTTACCGTCTGTGTGGAAATTCTTAGGCCGTCGAGATTAATCCTCCCACAGACCTAATCTCCCATTCCTTTGTATAACAGACGGTTGTGCTGTGGCAAAGAGGCAGGAAGGCAGAATAATATTCTGATGATGCCTTTCAAACCCCGAGCAATCATTTTCTGGAATTTCATTGAATAAGTTTGGCGGATTGTGTATGTTATATTTTACTGGAATTGAAAAAACTCTATAAGTGAGGGCGCTATGCCGCTAACACCGACTGAATACATTTGGATGAGTGGAAAATTCGTCAAATGGGAAGATGCAAAAGTTCACGTTCTCTCTCATGTTATACACTACGGCTCTTCTGTCTTTGAAGGAATGCGCGTCTATAAGACAGCTGGCGGTTCCGCCGCATTTCGTCTCAAAGACCACACCCAGCGGCTTTTTAATTCAGCCAAGATTTATTACATGGACATCCCCTTCTCACAAGAAGAAATCAATGCCACCATTCTTGAGCTTGTGGGAATGAACCGAATGGATGAATGCTACGTCCGTCCGGTTGTCTACCGTGGGTATGGCAAAGTCGGCGTAGACCCAGTGGGCGCGCCAATTGAAGTGTCAATAGCGACCTGGAACTGGGGGAAATACCTCGGCCCCGAAGCGCTTGAAAATGGAGTATCGGTTTGCGTCTCATCTTGGAATCGCATGGCGCCGAACACGCTTCCCGCTATGGCCAAATCCGGCGCAAATTACATGAACAGCCAGTTGATGAAGCTTGAAGCCCGACGTCATGGATATGTCGAAGCTATCGCCCTCGATGTCTACGGAAATGTTTCCGAAGGGTCAGGCGAAAATATATTTATCGTTCGTGACGGTAAACTGGTCACTCCAACATTTTCCGCATCCATACTGCCGGGTATCACCCGCAAATGTGTGATGGAACTCGCTTCTGATATAGGCGTCGAAGTTATAGAACAGAATATGCCCCGCGAGGCGTTATACCTGGCCGATGAAGTTTTCTTTACCGGCTCAGCGGCTGAAATCACACCGATCTCTAAAATAGATGGTATCAGTATCGGCAATGGCGCATGCGGCCCAATCACCAGACAGTTGCAGAAGAATTTCTTTAACATAATCGAAGGCCGCGCCGAAGACCGTCATGGCTGGTTGACCATGATACCTGTCGCAAAAAAAGCTGTCACGGTTTAAGCTGTAGGATAAAACGTGAAGATCGCATTGGGTGCTGATCATAAGGGATTTCGGTTCAAAGGAGAGATTAAAAAGATTCTTCTGCGTCTCGGTCACTCAGTTCTCGATTTTGGAACAGACAGCGAAGACTCAGTTGATTTCCCCGATTACGGCCTCCAAGTGGCACATGCCGTCGCAGATCACAAATCCGATTTTGGAATCACGGTCTGTTGGACCGGCAATGGAATGAATATCACCGCCAACAAAGTGAAAGGCGTCCGCTCTGGAATGGCCCTCAACACCGAGATGGCCTATTACACAAGACTACATAACGACGCCAATGTCCTCTCACTCGCCGGTAAATACACCCCCGAAGAAGAGCTTGAAGAGATAGTAAAGACTTTTATTGAGACGAAATTCGAAGGCGGACGGCACACTGCGCGAGTCGAGAAAATCATGAAAGCGGAAGCGGGAAAGGAAAAAGCATGATTAGCGGAGGCAATGCGACAATCCTTGTCTCGAATATGGATAATGCGGTCAAGTTTTATACCGATGTTCTCGGCTTTAAATTGCAGTATCGTTCTGGCGATGAGTGGGCGCAGATTGACGCCGGCAGCGGCCTGTCGCTTGGGCTTCATCCGGCCAAAGCACACACACCAAAACCAGGTACACTCGGCTCGATCTCGGTCGGTCTGACACCCACTGAACCCTTAGATACGGTCGTTGAAATTCTTAAATCGCGCGGAGTTGTCTTCAGCGGGCCAATCGTTGAGGATGGAGGCGTTCGGCTTGCATTTTTAGGTGATCCTGACGGAAATGATTTGTATCTTTGGGAATACCGAAAATAATCGATTCAGTTGAGCAGCGAATTTACACGGCTTTGGCTTTTGTTTTGGCTTTCTTTTTTTTCTTCTTCTTCGGACGCCACATAATTGTCCCGCGGCAATTCGCCGAGCCGCATGAGCAGGCATAGAGTGTATCCCATTCTTTTTTGTACCGCCCAGTCCGGATGTAGGCGTAATCATAAGTTAATTCAACGCCCGGTTGGATATTTCTCAAAGCCTCGATAAATACGCGGCCATCATCAGTAAGCGAAACACAGTTCGGATCGCAGGAGTGGTTGATGTAGCGGGACTGGTTGTTACCCCGCGAGCCATCGATAGTCGTATTTTCGTCGACATAAAAAAGAAAGGTATGGTGACGTTCCATTTTGTCGTCATCGTATAAACTATCCTGCTCTTCGGGCGTAATTCGTTTTCCAGTGTATTCGATAATCTGAGTTCCCTTACGGATTCTCTGCTTGGCGAATGCACCCGTGCCTTGTATCGGAGAGCGTCGGATTGAAAACATTTTATCTGTCTGCGATTTCTTCTTGTTCATGGTCACTTTCTACACCAATATCGTATGAAAAACGTCTTTTCACAAGTAACGAGAACCAATTGACCGCTATGTCGTTTCTCCATACATTGAGGCAGTTAAGAACGTGTAAATGAGGTGGAGCGTTAAACAATATGTCATACCTGAGAGAAGCCGACCCTGAGATATTCGCAGCCATTGCCAAGGAGACGACCCGCCAATCGCGAAAACTCGAACTGATTGCATCTGAGAATTTTGTCTCTGAGGCTGTCCTCGAAGCCGCAGGCGGTGTCATGACTAACAAATACGCCGAAGGTTACCCCGGCAAGCGATACTATGGCGGATGCGAGTACGTCGATATTGCCGAAAACCTCGCCCGAAACCGCGCCAAAGAATTATTTGGCTGTGAGCACGTTAATGTTCAGCCTCATTCAGGCTCAAACGCCAATATGGCCGCTTACTTTACCGTACTCAAACCCGGTGATAAAGTGATGGGGCTCGATTTGTCTCATGGGGGCCATCTCACCCACGGCCATCCTATCAATTTTTCAGGGATACTCTACAATTTCACCGGATATCAGGTCGACCGCGAAACAGAAACGATTGACTATGACCGCCTGCTTGCGCTGGCGCGCGAAGTCAGACCCAAAATGATTGTGGCTGGAGCATCGGCCTATCCACGAACATGGGATTTTGAGAGAATCCGCCAGGCCTGCGACGAAGTCGGCGCATATATGATGGTCGATATTGCCCACATTGCCGGTCTTGTTGCCGCAAAACTCCATCCATCCCCGATTCATCTTGCCGACTTTGTGACGACTACCACCCACAAAACCCTTCGTGGCCCGCGAGGTGGGATGGTGATGTGCAAAGAAAAATACGCCGCTGATTTAGACCGGACGGTTATGCCCGGCCTCCAAGGCGGACCGCTCATGCATATCATCGCCGCCAAAGCGGTTGCCTTCAAAGAAGCCCTGACACCGGCCTTCAATGCCTATCAAAAGCGAATCATCGAAAACGCAAAAGCCCTTGCAGCTGCCTTGAAAGCCAAAGGCTACAAAATTGTCACCGGCGGAACAGACACCCATCTGCTCCTTGTTTCGTTCATTGGCGTAGAGAAATTGACTGGCAAAAAAGTAGAGATTGCTCTTGATAAAGCGGGGATAACGGTGAACAAAAATACGGTACCCTTTGATCCGGAAAAACCGTTTGTCACGAGTGGTATTCGTATCGGCACACCTGCAATAACTACACGTGGAATGGGGATTTCGGAAATGTCGGTCATCGCCGAGTTCATAGACAGAGCCATCAAAAACCGCACTGATGATGCAATTTTGGAGTCGATCTCGAACGAGGTTGCGGACTTCTGCGAAAAATTTCCGCTCTATCAAGAACGGTTACAGGAAGTATAAAATTGCTCTCGCGTAGCAATGGTTGATAAACTGGAAGGCAAAAAATAATGCATACGATCAGGGTTGTTCTCATTACCGTCCCCGCTGACGAGGCAAAAGAGATGGCGCTCGAAATAGTCAAGAGACGCCTTGCAGCCTGCGTCAACATTGTCTCCAAAGTCGAATCAATTTTTTGGTGGGATGACGAAGTCCAAACCTCGCAGGAATGTCTACTCATAGTTAAGACGACGCAATTGATGCTCGAACGGCTTATTGACCATGTCGTCGAAGCTCATCCCTATGATCTTCCTGAAATTATCGCGCTTCCGGTAACCGAAGGCCTTCCCGATTATATTAACTGGGTGCTTGACGAGACCGGGAAAGAGGCCGGTTCCGCGTAATGGCAAAGAAGGGCCGAAGACAGAAGCAGGGAATCGATCAACGAAATCAAGGAAGATCCACAAAGGGAAAGTGGAAAGCGGTAGTCGGTACTCTAGCGCTTCTCGTTTCAGTGGTAGCTTTAGTATTCCAAGTTCTCTTTGAGAAGCCGACGAATACTACGGTCTATAATTTTTACGGCAATGTACCTACGAATATTGATACTCTACAGCAAATCGAAATTCCTCCGCAGTCTGATAGTGTGGAAAATGTTATTTCTGATAGTCTCAAGGCTGGGTATTCGGTTGAAGCCGAATTGCTTCTCAAAGTCAGCAATGTCGAATTTAGAAAAAATAACTATGAAAAGTCCTTAGACTATTCGAAAGTTGCCTTGCATGAGGCAAGGCGTAAATATGATACTTTGTATCAACTAAATGCCTTAGGAAATATCGCACTGATCCATTACATGACTGGGAATGTGGATAATGCAGTGCAAGAGCAAGCTGAAGTATTAAGACTTTCTTACTTAACTTATGACACACTTAACATAATAGGGGCTCTTTTAAGTCTCGCTGTAATGGAAATTGATGGAGGACATTATAGTCAAGCATATGACAGCCTCAAAAAATCCTATCGATTGGCTGAAATACGTGTGGATTACGTCGGTATGGGAAAGTCTCTCGGGAATATGTCTACAATAGAAAAAAATAGGGGGAATCTCGACAGTGCTGTATCTCTCATTCGAAAGAGTGCAGGACTCTTTCGAGAAGAAAACGATTTGTTAAATGAAGCTAGATCGCTTTCGAATTTAGGAAAGCTATATGCCATGGCAGGACGAATTGATTCTGCCTATTATTATACTGAATTGGCATTCGAGGGCAACAAAATTTCTAAGAATAAGGAGCTTGACGCTTCACTTCATGTTAATTTGGCATCAATTTATAGAAGCAAAAAGAAACTATATCTGGCGTTACGGGAGCTCAAACTCGCTGAATCTACCTTCATAGAGATCAGGTCTGCCTTTGGCCTTGCGAGTGTTTACGCAAATTACGGTGGAATTTATTCGGAGATGGGTATGTTTGACTCAGGCGTAGTATATTATAACAAGTCAGTTGAAAAATTCACTAAACTTAATGCTCCGAGAGACTTAGCAAATCAGCTCAGGAATTTGGCATTGGTTTACTTTTTTAAGGAAGACTACCGACAGTCATCCCATCATTACAGAATGGCACGTGACCTGTATGCGGCGCTAAATCTTATAGATGAAGTAGAGTCCATAGACAGAATGTTAGCAGAGATTGAAAATAGGATAGCATCTCAGAAGTAAGGTCTCACATGATCAATCTCCAGCCAATAAACAGCCAGCTTACCAAACTTCTCAAATTGGTGCGTACCGCGCTTACTCCAAACGACCCTCCGCGGGTGCCAGAGTCGATGCTTTGGGTGATAAAGCAATCGCGTGAAATGATCGATTCAAGCGAGCCCATTGCAACCGTGCCGCTTATCAAACTCGGCAATATCGAATTCGGTTTGGGCGAGAAGGAGAGAGCCGAACGATATTTCGCCAAAGCAGTTACTCAGGCAGAAGTCGAAAAAGCTTATGAACTTGTGGCGGTCGCATCAGTGAATCTCGGGGTTGTCCTGCTCCAGCGTCGTGAATTTGTGTTGGCAGAAAAGGGCTTCGAAAAAGCTCTCGGCACCCTTGGCACGAACGAAGATCATATACTTCACACCACCGCGCTCATCAACATTGGTATTGCCCTCAAAAATCAGAATAAATTAAAAGGTGCCCATGACCGATTCACCGAGGCGCTGGTACTTGCGAAAAGGCACGACTTTCAGGACGCCGAAGCCAAATGCTGGATCAATTTTTCCTATTTTGATTATGCCGACAAAAATTATCTCGCCGCCATCGAAAAACTTCGCTTGGCCCTCGACCTGTACGCCATCACAGGAAACAGCATTGACCAGATCAGGGCTTATTACAATATAGGACTTGTATTTGCCGATGCCGGAGATTTCGCCTCCGCGCTTAAAAATCTTGAACGCGCCCAGGAGATCGCATCGGCCAAGCAGATTGAATACGGCGACAATAAGATAGCCTCGGCCATCGAATCCATCCGTGAACGCCAGCGCGAGTCAATGCCTACTGGCAAGGACACGCCAAAGCTGTGAGATGCCCCAAATGCGGCCATGAGGAAGACAAAGTAGTCGACAGCCGACCGTATCAAGATGGTCGCGCTATCCGCCGGAGGCGGGAGTGTCTTGGCTGTGCGGAGCGATTTACCACCTTCGAATATGTCGAGCAAGGCACATTGACCGTCCTAAAATCGGATAATCGTCGCGAACCTTTTGACCGAAACAAAATCCTGCATGGTATAAAGCTCGCATGCAATAAGCGGCCGGTAACGGCCCAGGAAATGCAAGTGATGGTAGAAGATATAGAGGCCCAGGTGCATTCTGCCGGAAGCAACGAGATAACATCGCAGGACCTGGGCGAGCTGGTAATGAGAAAACTCAGGGGAGTTGACGAAATCGCTTATGTGCGCTTTGCATCGGTCTACCGAAAGTTTCAGGATAAAGCTGAGTTTCTTGAAGAGATGAAGAAACTGCTTGAGTAAACCAACAGGGGAGGAACAAATGGAAAAGAAGCAGATTAACTATCTTGAATTACTTGAGGACGTGAGACTGCCGAAAACTCCGCAAGTTTTTGAACTCCTGAAATCATTTCTGGGAATACGATGAGCGTCCCAGTCGATCAAGAGCGATACACCAAAAAAAGCTCGATGCCTTTTTTGGATCATATCGAAGAACTTCGCAAACGCCTGCTGAAATCGGCATTGGCGGTAGTCCTGATGACCATCATCGCCCTCTATTTTTCCGAACAGCTTCTCGCTTTTGTTGTCGCTCCGCTCGGCGGAGTCAAACTCCATGTCACAGAGGTCACAGGATCATTTAATGCCTATTTAAAAATTGCTCTGATCGCCGGCGTGCTCAGCGCGCTTCCGGTTATCTTTTATCAACTATGGACATTTATATCACCGGGGCTGTACAGACAGGAAAAAAGCATGGTCATGCCGTTGGTTACTATTTCCACTCTTCTCTTTCTTGCCGGCGCGGCCTTTTGCTATTTTCTGATTTTGCCGCTCTCACTCAAATTTCTCATTGATTTCTCTGGCGGGCTGTTCAGTCCTATAATTACCGTCGGCAGCTATATCTCATTTGCGGGAATGCTCATCCTCGCTTTTGGTGTCGGTTTCGAACTCCCCATCGTCACATACTTTCTGGGACGGATGGGTATTGTTTCGTCACAGGCTTTGTCCAAAGGCCGACGCTATGCCGCTGTAATCATCCTTATCACATCGGCCATTTTTACCCCCACACCTGACGTCTTCACCCAGATGATGCTCGCAGTGCCAATGTATCTTCTTTATGAACTTTCTATTGTCATCGTCCGCATCACCGGTAAAAATAAGTAGTGGTTGGCGCCCACGGGTAGGGCCGTTGGCCTTTTGTAATCCGCGCTCATTTCCTTCGGATTGATTTATTCCGAGGTGTCGGGCGCCCTCGCCCGCGCGGCGATAATGTTTTTACCTTTTATCACCGAATCTCATTTGATTTCATTGTTATTTCGTGGTGTCGGGCGCCCTCGCCCGACACTATAATTAAACTGTCAGACGAGGGCTCCTGACACCACGTTCTGCAACAATGTTTGAGTTATTGTCGCGTACCACACTCCGCCGTGGCGGACGGTGTGCTCTTTACTCTCCTCTCTCCTTTTGTGATATGATCAATAATTAATTTAAGAATCGCTGAACCTCAGGGGTTCATCGCTACAGAGCCCTGAGTGGCTGGTGTACGTCCTCGTGCACCAGCTTATCCTCGATTAACTCGAAGGCGGTTGACAATTCCCCTATATGGGCGTATGCTGATATGCAAAGAAAAGATGCGGGCGTAATTCAGCGGTAGAATGCAAGCTTCCCAAGCTTGACGTCGTGGGTTCGATCCCCATCGCCCGCTTGTTAAATATATCATGTTCGCCGATTGATCGAGAAATTTGATTGATGAGTTCTTTTTCGAAAAAAAATAGGTTCGTATTGAGTAAATCAATGCAGTTTGAATCAATGGACCTAGATCTGCTAACGGGACTGTGGAACGGATTCCAATTGCATTTTTGGAAGCACGTTAAGCCCACTCTCGCTGGTGATGCTGCAACTTCAGAGTTAGAAGAAGTTGTAAGGAAGGCTTGGGTACATTTTTTTAAATGGCCATTGACTGATATGAACTGGTCATGGGAAACGAACGAACGAAGGATGCGCGAGCACTTCACCACTCACAATTGGTTCAAAATGTATGACTTCGTTGAGTTCATGTTACCCTGTGCTGATTGCCTGGAGTGCGGAAATGAGAGGTCATTTACTTTATTTTGCAACGAAATGCTTGAAAAGGAAAACTCAACATGGAGAATTGTAAATAAAATCGTTGTACCCCTTACCACTGAGCATGAAATCGGCGCAGTCGAGAGTGCTATAAATTCGCCATATGAGCCAGTGGGTATCCAAATCTCTTGTGCTCTGAAAAAACTTTCTGACAAGACAAATCCAGATTATAGAGGTAGCATTAAAGAATCCATCTCCGCTGTAGAGTTTGTAGTCAAGTTAATCGGTGATAATGATAAAGCGACTTTGAGTAGCATACTATCAAAAGTTAAGAAGAATGTTGGCTTAAATGATAGATTGGAGCAGGGCTTGTTGTCAATATATGCCTGGACAAATGACGAAAAAGGCGGTATTCGTCACGCTATGATGCAAAACAAAGAACTTTCGCCAGCTGATGCACGCTTCATGCTTGTTGCTTGCTCGGCCTTCGCTAACTATTTAATCCAATTGGGTGAACGTTCTGGGATGCTGAAACCCAACTAGTAAAGCCTTGTAAAGGACTCTTTTCCTTGTTATATTACCAAACTGGCCTACAGTGGCCAGTTTTTGTTTAGAAGTTGACCCGAAAACCCGCTTGGATTGAGAGTATAACTGATACTGTATGAAAATCCTGACCGTTGACCCTGAATCGCCGCTTTTTGGCTATATTCGACCGGGCTATTCCATCGTCTCCGTCAATGGCTCCGAAATCCAGGACGTGGTCGATTTCCGCTACAAACTCGCTGAAGACCGGGTAGAGCTGAAATTCGCCGATCCGGATGGGCGCGAGGTCGATTTTCAATTCGATGACATAAGTGGCGGAGATTTGGGACTCACCCTCGATGACCGCAAAATCAAGCTCTGCAAAAACGACTGTATCTTCTGCTTCATCCTTCAACAGCCCCAAGGCATGCGGCGTATGCTCTATCTCAAGGACGAAGATTACCGGCTCTCTTTTACTCACGGCAATTTTATCACCTTGTCGAATACGACCGATGCCGATATCGAGCGAATTATCACCCAGCGCCTTTCGCCTCTTTATGTTTCAGTGCATGCCACCGATGACACATTACGGCGCTGTATGCTTCGCAATGAAAAGCTTGCTCCGATAGTACCGCGTCTGAAGTATCTCGCCGAAAATGGTATCACCATTCACACGCAGGTTGTGCTTTGCCCGAATATCAACGATGGCCCGCAGCTTGAGCAGACGGTTAATGACCTTATCAATCTTTATCCATCGATAGAATCGCTGGCTGTCGTTCCAGTCGGGTTAACCAAATATCGCCAGAATCTGCCCAACTTGCGAACCTATACTAAAGATGAAGCCAATACTGTAATCGACTATCTTGAAAAGCGGCAAGGCGAATTCTTTGAAGCCGAAGGCAGCCGTTTCGTATGGCCCGGCGACGAATTCTATACTATCGCAGGCCGCGCTTTCCCATCGATCAAAGCCTATGAACATATGCCCCAGTACGAGAACGGAATTGGGATGTGTCGGGAGTTCATCAACGGTTTCAATCGACGACGCGCGCGCTTAAAATCCATTAAATCATCAAAGCGCGTCCTTTTTTTAACCGGTGTCTCGGCTTATCCTTTTATGAGCGAGGAGATAATGCCATATATTCAGAATACGCTCGGCTTAAATGTCGAACTGCATTGTGTAAAAAATCGTTTCTGGGGGGACGGAGTAACTATCTCAGGTCTGCTCACCGGACAGGATCTGCTCAGACACGCCCGAACCCATCTTGATAGTTTCGATCTGCTTGTGCTGCCGCCTAACTGCATTAACAACGATGATCTATTTCTCGACAACCTTTCTCTCAAACAATTTGAGACAGCCCTCGTCAAGCCGGTGCTTATCGGCCAGTACAACCTCGCTGAGACGATAAAAGAAGCGTTCGCATGAACATGCCCACCGTTGCCATTGTCGGGCGGCCAAATGTCGGGAAGTCATCTCTTTTTAACCGATTCCTGCATAAACGGCTTGCCATTGTCGACCCCACACCCGGCGTGACGCGCGACAGAAATTATTCCATCTGCGATTGGAACGGACGGAATTTCCGACTCGTCGACACCGGCGGCATGGTTCCCGAATCGGTCGATATGATGGAGCGGCTGATAACAGATCAAGCCGATTTTGCGATCAACGAGGCCGATCTTGTGCTCTTTGTAGTCGATACCCAGGTTGGAACTGACACAACCGATCTCACCCTCTCGCGAAAACTCAACAAGGCCAAAAAAGAAACCATCCTCGTCGCAAACAAAGCCGACAACCAAAATTTGACCAATGAGACCTTTGAGTTTATGAAACTTGGACTGGGTGAGCCGTTTGCGGTCTCGGCAACAGTGGGGCTTGGAATTGGTGAATTGCTCGACGAGGTCATACGGAAGCTTCCACCTGAATTAGAAGAAACTGAAGATGAGACAACTATTCAGGTCGCCGTTGTGGGGCGGCCCAATGTCGGGAAATCATCATTTATAAATAAATTGCTCGGTGAGGAACGACTCATTGTGTCCAATATCGCCGGAACGACACGAGATTCTGTAGATTCACTGCTTGAGCTTGACGGTCAGCGCTATAATCTCATCGATACCGCCGGACTGAGGCGAAAGTACAAAATAGAAGAGAATATCGAATTTTACACGAGTCTTCGCACGACCCGTGCCATTGACGGGTCTCATGTCGCGATTGTACTTATCGATGCCACCGCGGGAATAACCTCGCAAGACCAGCGGATTCTCAGCCAAGTGTTGGAAACCCGACGCGCTGCGGTTCTTGCGGTCAATAAGTGGGATTTGATAGAGAAGGATCACAAGACCGCCGATGAGTTTACGGTCGCCATCAAAGAGATAATCGCGATGTATTCCTATCTTCCGATTATTTACATTTCCGCGCTTACAGGTCAGCGAGTCGCGAAAGTTCTTGAGCTTGTCAAAAGAGTCCATCATGAGCATACGCGGCGAATACCGACCCCGGAGCTCAATGATTTTCTTGAGAAGGTTCTGGAAATTCGCCGTCCTCCGTCAAAGCAGGGGAAATTTATCCGTTTCAAGTACTTGACGCAAACCGAGACCGCCCCGCCGACATTTGTCTTTTTCACGAGTCATGCCAAGCTGATCGATAAGAGTTACATTCAATTTTTGATAAACCAACTCCGCGAACATTTCGGATTTGAAGGCGTACCGATTCGTCTGAAATTCAAGCTTAAGTAAACGCTCGACTCTTTTTTCGGGTACCCCACTCCGCCACGGGCGGACGGTGGTTCTTTTCCGTGATGTCGGTCCGCCGCGGCGGACTGACATCTTTTCCCCGCCCCGTCATTGCGAGTTTCTCTTTCTTAAGTAAAACGTGGCAATCTCATATTTCCTCTTGCGGCTTGTCTACACCCCAACCCCCTCAGACTTTCCTCCCCATCCCGACTTCATTTATTCCCTATCCTGTCGATATATCAAACGTATGCTTACCTCACTTGATTACCAGAACGATGTCGAGGTCCTGGAAGCCAAACTCGCTTCTCAGAAGGCCGAGCTTCGTGATATCGCCACGATGGGCGCAGTCATTGCCTCGATTCATGAAATCGATGCCGTACTGTCGGTTGTGATGGATATGACCCTCCGCCTACTTGATGGCGAGGTCGGCTTTATCATGCTCGAAGAAGACGAAAGGCTCAAACTCAAAACATGCTGGGGCGTGAACGAGGAGTTTATTACAACACTGAAGCACCCTCGTGGTGCGGACTTGGCAACGTATTGCCATACCTACAAGGAAGCCGTCATACTTCATGACCTCAAAACCAAATCAGCTGACACCGGTATCAAAATAGATTCTGTGATCGTCATGCCGATCAAGACGCGAGATAAATGCTATGGCGTGCTTGTCATCATCAATAAGATTGACGGTGATAATTTTAGCGCAGACGACTCTGAGCGACTCGAAATGCTTCTCAATTTTGTCGCGGTCGCGATTGACAACTCGCAACTTGTAAAAGATAAACTTCGCCAACAGCACATGGAGCAGGAGATGGTTATCGCCGGCCAAGTGCAATCAACTATTCTTCCGCGTGACATTACCAGCATCAGCGGAGCCGAAATTGCTACGGTTTATTACCCCGCCCGGGAAGTCGGCGGCGACTTTTATGATATCATCAAAATTAGCGACAAGAAATTCTATGTTATTGTAGGCGACGTCTCGAACAAAGGCGTCCCGGCAGCGCTTGTCATGTCGGCATCATCGGGAATAATTAAGTCCATATTGTCAAGCGAGCCTAATATCCAGGTCGGCAAACTCGCCGAACGGCTAAATAATCTCTTGGCACGCGAAATAATCAAAGAACACCAAATGTTTGTGACGCTCTTCTTTTGCATGATAGATTTACAAAGCGAACGCCTTACCTATTGCAATGCCGGACATATCCCGGGACTACTTTGGGATTCGCAGAATAAGCGAGTCGATGAGTTATCTGTCGGCGGCCCGATTGTTGGCCAATTTGAAGGCATTCCCTTTGAGGAGGGTACACATGTCATCAAATCAGGCGACGGGCTCTTTCTCTTTACCGACGGCCTTACCGAAGCCACCGACCGTTACGACAATCTCTTTGGGCGCGAGCGGGTTGTTAATTTCTTTCGTGATGAAATTATCCATCCTCCGGCCGTCTTCTGCGACCGACTCAAAAAGCATATAGACCAGTTCTCCGAGGGGTCGTCAGAAGAAAACCATGACGACTTTACCCTTGTACAGATTAGGATAGAATAGACATGGCCACATATAAATATTTCTATTCATCCGCCCCCGAAGCCGAGGAACAGATGCTCGATGATCTCTTTCGGGTATTGAAAGAGCACGATCTCAGTGAAGAGGATACAAATAAGTTTACACTGGCAGTATCCGAAGCATTCATCAATGCGCTTGTTCATGGCAACAAACAGAATTCCCAAAAAAAGATAGAAGTGAAACTTGATCTCGACGAAGAAACTCTCTCTGCTGAAATTATTGACGAAGGGAAAGAAGGCTTGAAACAGATTTGGTCTCGTATCGAACCTCCGCCGCTCTCTGAAAGCGGCCGGGGGATAGACCTTATCCGTCATTATGCGACAACATCCCAATTCACCCAGACTCCCTCGGGCGGATTAAAGGTCACACTTAGTTTGGCGCGGCAAGTAAAACAAAATATTAGTTCATAAAACTTAGATGGAGGAAGTCATGGAAATCACAGTACGAGAAGAAGGAGCGGTTGCCATTTTGAAACTCAAAGGGCGACTTGATTTGGCCAGCGGAACAGCTTTAAAGGAGCAGGTACGTAAGCTGCTCGCCAAAAATATCTCATCGGTTCACATGAACCTGAGCGAGGTAGAATTCATCAACAGTTCGGGCCTCGGCGCAATGGTGTCGGTCATGAAAGAGACTCGCTTGAAAAAGGGGAGATTGACCCTTTCCAATCTTGCAACCTATGTTCAGGAAATCTTTGATATCACCCAGCTGTCGCATATTTTTGAGATTTTCCCGACCGAACAGGATGCGATGTCTTCTTTCCAAGCTCTGGCTGTACGCTAAGCGGGTCTGACAGATGAGCAAGCAAGCCTCAGCTGGCAAGCGCTGAGGTCTGCGCCTGGCGCGCACAATGCCTTGCCACTCAACGAGGAAGGAATATATCGATGCCAAAACCCTCGATTTTAGTTGTCGATGACGAACTCTTGATTCGTGATCTGCTTTATGATTTTTTTAGCGCTCAAGGCTGGCAGATAGCAGTCGCCGAGAACGGTGAAAAGGCGATTGAACAGCTTCGCTTGCGTCATGTTGATTTGGTTCTGACAGACATAAAAATGCCTGAAATGGATGGTTTGACTTTGGCTCAAAAGGCAAAAGCCCTCCATCCGGAACTGCCAGTTGTTCTCATGACCGGTTTTCCATCGGTTGACACAGCCGTCAGCGCGCTGAGAATGAAAGCTGATGATTATATTGTCAAACCATTCAACATAAATCAGCTCTACAAATTGGTCGAATCAAAGCTACCTGCCGACAAGAAGTAGTGTATGGCTCAACGGTGTATCCTACTTTTGTGAGTAAGGAATTACAACAGTGAAGTTGAAAATTCTTGCAATTGATGACAGCCCGACTATGCGACGGATTATTATCAACACCCTCAAGCGCTTCGGCTATGATGATGTTGTGGAAGCCGTCGACGGTAAAGATGCCTTGGCTAAGATGAAAGTCGAACGCTTTAATTTTATCATTGCCGACTGGAATATGCCGGAGATGGATGGATTTGAATTTGTGAAGGTTATTCGGTCAATGGATGAGTTCAAAGATATTCCAGTGTTGATGGTCACTACCCGCTCGATTAAGGAAGATATAATGGAAGCGATGCGAATCGGGGTAAACAATTATGTTGTCAAACCCTTCACGCCGGAAACGTTGAAACAGAAAATCGACCAAGTTTTATCCATGTAAGCTGGTTATGGCCGATTCACACTTTTTGCCCGATTCAGACATAAACGACATTACCCGCGAATTCCTCACTGAAGCGGATTTACTTTTTCAGACAATTCACCACAATTGCTCAATTCTTGAAAAAAATCCTAAAAATACAGACGCAATCAACGCCCTCTTCTACGCTGTCCACTCCATAAAAGGAGCGGCGGCATTTCTTGAGTTGGAGGACATCGTCAAAACGGCGCACAAACTCGAAACCGTACTGTCTCAAATTAGATCGCGAACCCCCTCGATTCTGTCCAAAAGCGATGTTAATCTTGAGAATTCGATCAATGAGCTAAAATGTCACATTGACAATGTGCGGCAAACAACTGCCGTAGCTAAGAAGCCAAGAATGAATATGCCGTTTGCAGAGTTTATAGATTCGTTTCGCGGTCATATTGCTGAACTTGCTAAGAAACTCGGCAAAACTATCCGGGTTGAGTGCCCGATAAACGGGCTTGAGCTCAGCTTTCAAACAGCCAAAAAGCTCCGAACGCCGCTCATTCACCTGCTTCGCAACGCCTGTGACCACGGGATTGAACTGCCCTCGGTGAGGCAAGCCGTCGGAAAGACCCCTATGGGAACTATTAGTATCTCAGCCTCCAAGGATGGTCAGTGGCTAATAATCGAGATAAGCGATGACGGAACCGGATTGAATGTCGAGGCAATAAAATCACAAGCAATTGCGCTATCAGTTCGGTACGGATCCGCATCAAAGCATATGTCTGAGCAACACTCATCACAACTTATTTTCGAGTCGGGCATTTCGACTGCCTCTTCGCTTACAGAATTGTCGGGGCGTGGAGTTGGTCTGACCAGCGTCAAGACTCAGATCGAGGAACTCAATGGCACAATTGAGGTTTCCTCCCCAAAAGGAATCGGTACGACCTTCAGGATTACAATCCCTGAGTAGAATAAGCTCTATTTAAGTCATTTTGTTTTTTATGAAAGTTTTTGTTGAAAACTTTTCCATGTGGCGATACGCTTGCGTCGCATGGCCACATATAATTCTATATCAGGAAGTCCCCATCTGAAGGTGGATGGGCATGTCTGAAACCACAAGTGTCGCCAATTTTACCGAATCTTACGCTTCGTTCAATAGATTAGTAAACAGCCTCCAGCGGCAATACATCGAATTAAATGATGAATTTACTGTCCAGAACGAGCGGCTTGTCCAGGTCAATAAGCTTCTTGTCGCCGCAACCTCAGAGACATTGGCCGCAACCGAATTTCTAAATGGTATCCTTAAATCCATCTCTGCCGGAGTGATCGCTGTCGATAAGGCGGGATGCATTACTCATTTCAATCCGGCCGCTTCCCGTTTGCTCGGGATCCCTCTGAAAGATCCTACTGGAAAACTGTATCGTGATACTATTCCGGTGGGTGAGCCGATCGAAGCCAATGCACTCCGGGCCTCGGAAAGCGGACAGACTGTTGAAGGTGTGGAGAAGAGGGTCGATCTCTCTGATGGCAGTCGTCTCTATCTATCGGTATCCACTGCTCTCTTGCATGATAAGGACGGTATGCCCTCCGGAGCGGTGGAGATGTTCCATGATTTGACCAAAGTCAAGAAAATGGAGCAGGAGATAGGCCGATTGGCGGCCTTGGCGGCTTTGGGCGAAATGGCCGCCACAATCGCCCATGAGGTTCGCAATCCGCTCGCCGGAATAGGGGGCTTTGCTTCGCTCCTTAAAAGAGATATTTCTCCGGATGACCCCCGGCATCTTCTGGTCACCAAAATAATACGCGGTGTTGATTCCCTGAATCAAACTGTCACAACCTTACTCAACTATACTCGAAACGAAAGCCTCCGCCGTGAGCGTGTCGACTATAACGGATTTCTGCAGTCAGCGGTGGATCATTTCAAAGCCGACAATCCAGCGGCGGTTGTCAGTCTCTTAATCCGCCTCGATCATAGTGCTCCTCACAATGCCTTGCCGGTTGTGCTCTGGTGCGATGCTATCCTCTGCCGTCAGGTCTTTTCCAATCTTCTCTTGAATGCGGCCGAGGCATGCCGTGGAGTCGGAGAAATTGTTGTATCCTACCGCTGCCTGCCTCGTCAGCTTGCCGCCCAACGATACGGAGATAGAATAATCCTGGGTTTGGACGAGACACTTGTTGAAACAATTTTTAGCGACTCCGGCCCCGGTCTCTCACGTGAGGCCGAGAAAAATCTTTTTGCGCCGTTTTTCACCACAAAAGTAGATGGCAACGGACTTGGACTTGCTGTGGCTGCCAAAGTTATCAAAGCGCATGGAGGAGATATCCTCGCGCGAAATGGAAAGAACGGAGGGGCGGAGTTTGTAGTGCTCTTGCCCACCTTGCTTGATACATCATTGAGAGCCCTGAATGACGAAACTGAAATAAAAGTGGAGAGCTGAAATGAAATATTCGGTCCTAATCGTCGATGACGACAATCTGGTCAATGAGTTCGTGACCGAAACCCTCCAACGGGCCGGATACTCGACCAATTCGGTTTTCAACGGCGAGGAAGCGATTCTTGCTATCAAAGCCAAGTCGTATGACATAGTGCTTTCCGACCTGAAAATGCGAGAGGTCGATGGTATCGCCCTGCTCGATCATGTCAAACGGCTTAGCCCAGACACGGTAGTAATCATCATGACAGCCTACGGTTCTGTAGAAACTGCGGTGAAGGCCGTAAAAAAAGGGGCATACGATTTTCTGCTCAAACCCGTCCTGCCCGAGACGCTTGAGATGATCCTGACCCGTGTGTCTGAGATTCTCCACCTCCGAAAAGAGAATGAATCTCTGCGCAACGATCTTGCCCATCGTTTTCAAAACGTTATTGGCAAATCAAAAATCATGTCGGAGATTTTCTCGCTCATTCAATTGGTAGCCGATGCCCGTTCTACAGTTATGCTCACGGGCGCTTCCGGGACTGGCAAAGAAATGGTTGCCAGAGCCATTCACTACGCCTCAAGTCGGCGAAATGGCCCCTTCATAAAACTCAATTGCGCCGCATTGCCCGAAAATCTGGTCGAGGCTGAATTATTCGGTTATGAGAAAGGCGCCTTTACCGACGCCAAGAAAACCAATAGAGGACGCTTCGAACTTGCTAACGGCGGCACTCTGCTTCTCGATGAAATTTCAGAAATGCCCCTCAATTTGCAATCAAAGTTGTTGCGCGTGATTCAAGAGCGCGAATTCGAACGCATTGGTTCAAGCCAAACAATTCAGGTCGATGTACGTCTTATTGCGACGTCAAATCGAAACCTCAAAGAATTCATCAGCGCCGGGCAGTTCCGCGAAGATCTATTCTACCGACTTAATGTCATTCCAATTTATCTGCCGCCTCTTGATGACAGAAAAGAGGATCTACCGCTTCTGATAGATCATTTCATTCAAAAGTACAACAAGGAAAACAATAAGAATATCCTTGGCATGACTCCCGAGGCGCTCCGCCTATTCATGAAATACCACTGGCCGGGCAATGTGCGAGAACTCGAAAATCTAATCGAACGCGCGGTCGTGACCACCCGCGCGGAATATCTTAACGAGGATGACTTCCCGGTCGAACTGTCTTTGGGGAAAATGGCCGATGCCAATTCCGCTCTTAAGCTTCCGATGACAATCGAGGAGGGTAGCAAATACCTCATTCTCAAGACGCTTGAGAAGTTCAATGGCAACAAAACAAAGGCCGCAGAGGTCCTCGGTGTGACCGCGCGCACCATCCGTAATAAACTTGCAGAATATGATCTGGAGCCCTCGTCATAAGCGTCTTAGCCCATAACTTCTATAGTATTTCAGCCTTTATTGAATGCAGCGCATTCCTCTCTGATTAATTTTTATACAATCCTGCCGATATTTCCTGTGTTGGACGAGCCATATCTGGTTTGGCCGACATGCTAACGATCTAAACGAATGCGTGCTGTTGTCCTATGGATTTTGCGACTCTTTTTGGATTGATTCTTGCCGTCAGCGCTACAGGCGGTGCCTTTCTTCTGGAAGGCGGCAATCTCGATGCGATTTTCCTCGGCGCACCAATATTGCTTGTGGTTGGCGGAACACTTGGCGCAACGATGGTCACGACCTCTACCCAGACAGTCCTCCAAGTACCAAACTATCTGCGTCTTGCTTTCCAACGCAACAATCTCCGTCTGCCTGATGCTATCGATTCGTTGGTCAAGCTGGCTGAAAAGGCGAGGCGCGAAGGAATTTTGGGACTTGAGAACGACCTCCGAAAGATAACTGATCCGTTCTTCTATAAAGCTGTACAGCTTCTTATCGATGGAACCGAGGTTACCGTGCTTCGAGAGATACTCGAAACTGAAATGTCATGTCTCGAACAACGGCACAAACGCGGAATAGTATTTTTTCAAAAAGCGGGCGGTTTTGCCCCGACTCTGGGAATACTCGGTACAGTTTTAGGTTTGGTTCACACCCTTGGCAACGCTACCGATGCCTCAAAAATGGCATCTTCGATTGCTGGCGCCTTTATTGCCACATTGTGGGGAGTAGGACTGGCAAATCTCTTTTTCCTGCCTGTGTCAGATAAGCTCAAGCTTCGCCATGAAGAAGAAATGGCGAACCTCGAACTAATTATGGAGGGTGTCGTGGCTATTCAATCCGGGGAAAACCCGCGTAATATCCGCACCCGTCTTCTCTCGTTTGTTGCCCCGTCAAGCCGCCGGGAAGAGCGTTAAACTGTGGCGCGAAAACGGGGAGAGATCGGCAATGAGGAGAACCACGAACGCTGGCTCCTGACTTATGCCGATCTCATAACATTGTTACTCGCCTTTTTTGTCGTCATGTATTCCATGTCTCAGGTCGATGCCAAAAAGTTCGGTAAAATTGCCGAGGCGCTCAACGGCGTTCTCAAAGGCGGGGAGAGTGTCGTTCCCAGTGAGGCTAAAGAGCTTGATGCCCCTAAAGTGAACCAAAGTCTACTGCGCGCCGGAAGTTTGAAGACAATAAAGAATAGAGTACAGGAAAGATTCAAAAAGCTCCAGCGCGAAGACGAGATACAATCTGAAATAACCGAGCGCGGTCTTGTGATTCACATTCTCGAATCAGCATTGTTCAAAGATGGTTCCGCCACTTTAGAGCCGAAGGCCTTGGAGATACTTGATCTGATTTCCCGCGAAATCAAACCACTGCCAAACCATGTACGAATCGAAGGACATACCGATGATCGGCCAATCGCCACTTCGCTATATCCCTCCAACTGGGAGCTTTCATCGGCTCGCGCTACCGAAGTCGTCAGATATTACACAAATGACCATGCCTTAGCCCCCAGCCGCATCTCCGCGCTCGGTTACGGCGAATACCGTCCGCTGGTTCCAAATAATTCAATCGAAAACCGAGCCACAAACCGCCGCGTCGATATCGTTATCCTCACCATGGAACTCACCCTCAAAGAGCCGTCGTCGCAACTCTACGGTTCAAGCGACAGCCAGTAACTCTTTTCCATTGAGTGCGGAACTTCTTTCCACAATCGCACACTTGCAAGAACGGCCAGCGACACCCCGGCTTCATATAATCAATTCACACTCAACAAGTTAGATTCTGTCCTGAAAAGTTGGCACTCTCCTTGCATTAGGTCTCCACGATGAACTTTGCAAGGAGAACGAAATAATGCCGATCAAACTGTCGCAGTACATCTTCGACAAGATCGGAGTGCCTTCATATAAGAAGTATCTCGATATGGCCGCCTTCCGCCATAAACTGCTCAGCGGCAATCTCTCCAATATCTCCACTCCCGGTTACAAAGCCAAAGATATAAACTTTACCGATGAATTTAATAAAGCGAATGGGGCCACAACCCAGCTGACTCGAGTCACCACACATCAAAATCATATTCCTATCGGCAATCACCCAAGTAAACCTCCGAAGGTAAACCGCGAGGGCATCGTCGATGGTGAGATGAATTCGGTGGACATAGATCGCGAGATCACACAAATGACCCAAAATGAAATCCTCTTTACTGTGGGAGCAAAATTGCTCCAGCGAAAATTTGAAGGTCTCCGAACGGCTATCACCAGCAAGTAGGGAATATTATCATGGCAGGAATACTCAATTCAATCGAAATCTCAGCCCGAGGCCTTTCGGTCCAGCGCGCAAAGATGGATGTTGTCGCGCAGAATATGGCAAATGCTGAGACGACTGAAACGGCCGAAGGCGGACCGTATCGCCGCAAACGGATAATAGTCAGTGAAGATAAACTCTCCGGCGGCTTTGACTCGGAACTCAGAAAAGCAAACACCGAGCTGCTTCGCACAAACGAATCTCATCGACTTGGCAAATCCTATAAAATTGGGACAGCCTCGAATCTGTCGACCGCCGACATGAAGGAAGTGCAGGACCCTGAATCCACATTCAAATTGGTCTATGACCCCTCGCATCCCGATGCTGACGCCGAAGGGTATGTCAAAATGCCCGATGTCGAAATCATTACTGAAATGGTCGACATGATGATCGCATCGCGCGCCTATGAGGCCAATACCTCGGCTATTGCGGCCTCCAAAAAAATGATAATGGATACTCTCGATATTTAGATAAGGATAAGGTGAAACTATGAAAATCAATCCAATCGGCATTCAAAGCTACCAGTCAGTCCGCCAGCGAGAACAACAGACCGCCGTCTTATTAGAACAACGCGCTGCCAATTTCGTAGGTAAAACGGAGGTTTTGACTCCCCAAGCCAAAGGCCAGGCATCCCAAATCGCGCATAAAGCCCCAGCCGGCTCCTATGCGAATATGCTGAGCGTTGCCGAGCGTGCGGCTCTTGAAATGCTCTTCAGTAAATTCAAACCCGAAGCTCGTTTGGGAAATGCCAATGGATCAACCGATAGCGTGCCCGCTGACTCCAAACAGCCCATCGGGCGGCTTGTTGACGTAAAGGTCTGAACATGCCAGAGCCTATTTCAAATATTGTCCGACTTGCGCCTGGTCTCGTTGAACCGATTGGCGGAAAGATTGGAATTACTAATCCTTCAGAAATTGTCGGCGATGACAAATTCTCTGATCTCTTTGCCAATATGCTCAACTCGGTGAATGACCTTCAGCACGAGTCAGCCGATATCCAAAAAGCCATGATGGCCGGAGAACCGGTTGAGTTGCACCAGGTGATGATCAAGGCCGAGGAAGCCGGACTAACAATGGATTTACTTTTGGAGATACGCAATAAATTATTGAACGCATACACAGAAATAATACACATGCCGATGTAATCGGTGAATTACGTCGATGTATCAGGCCAAGGACGGCATGAACGAAGACCAACATAGGAACGGGAATGGATAACGTAAAATCAGTCTTTTCAAACGCATCAGGCTTTGTCGGCCGCATGACCGCCAGCCAGGTTATGATGTTATTCGGCCTCATTGCCGGTGCTATAGTCGGAACGATCGTGCTTGTCGGCTGGATTAACAGCGTCAATTACGCCCGGCTCTATTCGAATCTCGAACCCGCCGAAGCCGGTGAAGTTGTTGCTTATCTCAACGATAATAAAATTCCTTATAAGCTCGCTGACAACGGTTCGAGCATCGAAGTCCCATCCGATGACGTTTACAGCACACGGATATCTTTGGCTTCGCAGGGACTTCCCCGCGAAGGTACAATCGGCTATTCTCTCTTTGATAAAAATAATCTCGGCATGACCGATTTTCTGCAAAATCTCAATTTCCGGCGCGCTCTTGAAGGTGAACTGACACGCACCATTATGCAGTTGAGTGAGGTGCAGGCCGCACGAGTGCATATTGTCATGCCCAAAGATAGACTCTTCAAAGAGGACAAAAAAGAAGCCACCGCCTCAGTTGTGCTGAAACTCCGTCGCCGGGACGGACTGTCCGCCTCTCAGCTCGATGGCATAACTCACCTTGTTGCGGCATCGGTCGAAGGTCTCAAACCGAATAATATCGCAATTGTCGATTATGAAGGTAATTTGCTATCCGGAGGACGCGAGACAGACGCCGTCGCTGGGCTTTCTGATACCCAGCTTGATGCCCGCAGAAAAGTGGAAACATATCTTCAGGAGAAAGCCCAATCCTTGCTCGATGGCGTTTTGGGGCTCGATAAGGCAATTGTTCGTGTGACCGCCGATCTCAATTTTCAGCAGGCTGAAAAAACCTCAGAGACATTTGATCCGAACGCTCCGGTTATACGTAGCGAAGAACGCACCAAGACTTCTAATGCTGTCACTGACAAGACGCCCGAGACGAGCGAAAGCAACGAGCAAGGCTCAACCGAAACAAATGTCACAAATTATGAAATAAGCAAAACCGTCGAGCATATTGTCAGCGCTGTGGGAAGCATCGAGCGGCTCTCTATCGCAGTGATGGTCGATGGTATGTACAGCCTGCCTGAAGGAGCTGAGGAAAACACCGCTCCCACATACCAGCCCCGTTCACAGGAAGACCTCGACAGGCTCTCGTCGATTGTCAAAAATGCAGTCGGCTTTGATCCCCAGAGAAATGACCAGCTCGAAATGGTAAACATACCCTTCGATAGGCAAACTCTTGAAAATGACCAGCAAATGCTCGATTCAATGTACCAGCGGGAATATTATATGGAGATCGGCAAGGTTGTCGGGCTTATACTTCTCGCGTTGCTCGCCTTCCTCTACCTAAAACGAAAGTCCAAAAATCTCTTCGCTGCGCTTGGTAGAATTATGCCGCCACCCGCGCCGGTTGCCGCTATGCAAATACAACAACAGGCCGCAGCCGAAGCCGCCTTGGAGCACAGACGCCCTCGCATGACTGACAATCTTCAGACGGCAGCCAAACAGCATCCCGACGAGATAGCCAAAGTTATCAGAACGATGATGGCGGAATAAAATGGCTTTGGAATACGAAACAATGACCCCAACTCAAAAAGCCGCAGTGGCGCTTGTCTCGCTTGGTCCGGAGGTTTCAGCTCTTGTATTGAAAGGACTGACAGACACAGACCTTGAAAATATCACGCTTGAAATTGCCAATCTCCGCTCGGTCCCTCCTGAAGTAGAAGAGCAGGTCATGAATGAATGTCACACAATATTCATGGCGCGGCAGTATGTTTCCGAAGGCGGCATCGATTTCGCAACCGAACTGCTCAAGAAAGCAGTCGGGGTGCAACGGGCAACCGAGATAATGAATAGGCTCGAGTCAGCCTTCTCCACTCGAGGCTTTTCCCTTTTGAAAGACATCGACCCCAAACAATTGGGCGGTTTTCTTCAGAGCGAGCATCCCCAGACTATTTCTCTTATTCTTACACAGCTCAAACCCCAGAAAGCTGCATCGGTTCTCTCCGAGCTTGCGCCAGAAATGCAGGCCGAGGTCGCGCTTCGCATTGCCACAATGGAAAAGATATCCCCCGAGATTCTTAAAGAAATCGAAGTCACCCTCGAAGGTCAGTTTGGGCAATCGGCGGGACGGGAGCTGTCCGTTTCAGGTGGAGCCAAAGCCATTGCCGAGATTCTTAATCTCATTGACTCGACTGCCGAAAAAAATATTCTTCAGTCACTCGAAGCCGAAGATGCCGAACTTGCCGCCGAAGTGAAAAATATGATGTTTGTCTTTGACGACCTCATTCTTCTCGATGACCGTTCGATCCAGCGGCTACTCAAAGAAGTCGAAACAAAAGACCTTTCGATTGCCCTCAAAGCAACCAGCGAGGAAGTCAAAACAAAACTTTTCGCCAATGTCTCCGAACGCGTATCCGTCATGATTAAAGAGGAGATGGAGTTTATGGGCCCGACACGGCTGTCCGATGTCGAAGCCGCGCAGGGGAGAATTGTCGAGGCCGTTCGGCGTCTCGAAGAAGAAGGCCAGGTCATTATCTCCGGTCGCGGCGGTAAAGAGGAAATCATTGTCTAAGATTATACGCTACTCGAATTCTATACCGAGCATCCTCATCGGAGAACAACAGCGTGATAAAGAAACTGAACTTCGCGCCGAAAAGACACTGGGCGCCCTTTTTCCTGCCGTGTCGTATATCACCGCGCCCGATGGAGCGAAACTCATACCTATCCAGGAAGTCGTCAAAATTGAAAGTGTCGTGGCCGCGAGACGCGAAGAAAGCCGTGTGACGGGATATGAAAGCGGCTATCAGGCGGGACTTGCCAAGGGGCTCGAAGAAGCTCAGAAAGTAATGCACACTTTCGATCAGGCCATTAACGACACAGTCTCTCTTCGCGCCGCGCATTTCGAAGATGCGAAAACAAAGATTTTGGAATTGGTCCTTCAGATTAGTCGCAAAGTGACATTTGATGCTGTCCAGATCGATCAGCAAGCCACTGTCCAGATGATTACCAAAATTATAGACAGCCTTATCGACAAATCAAAAATCGTCATTAAAGTAAATCCCAATTTTCTACCGATAGTCGAACAACATATCGACCGGTTCCTTGGCGATTCGACTACTATCAAAGACCTGCGAGTCGAAGCCGACCCCCGGGTAAAATTCGGAGGGTGCTTTATTGAAACTCCAACTGGTGATATCGATGCCCGGCTTGAGTCGCAATTCGAGGTCATCACGGCCACGGTACTGGCGGGCGAGTAACCAATGAATTCCATTGCCTATTCCATGTACGCCGATAGAATTAATCGAGTGAGCACGGTCCGCCATTTTGGCAAAGTGACCCAAGTAGTCGGTTTGGTGATCGAAGCCGCGGGCCCCGCAGTTTCAATCGGGCGACTCTGCACCATCGAAAACCGCACGAACGATACAAAAATAAGCGCTGAAGTTGTTGGGTTTCGTGATGACCGCATTCTGCTTATGCCCTATGGGACGATTAACGGAATCACACCCGGGGCGATTGTAACTTCAATCTCTGATCAACTCCGCATAACTGTCGGCAAAGAATTGCTTGGCCGTGTATTGGGCGGGCTCGGTCAGCCTATCGACCACAAAGGCGCTGTTACTTGTGCGCAGACTCGACCGATTAATGCTCAGCCAATTCCCGTTATGAGCCGCCGAAGAATCACTCAGCCAATTAGAACTGGGATAAAAGTTGTGGACACGATGACAGTTATCGGTCAAGGTCAGCGCATGGGGATATTTGCGGGATCCGGTGTCGGAAAATCCGTCATGCTGGGAATGATTGCAAGGGGTTCCTCAGCCGATGTCAATGTCATCGCCCTTATAGGAGAACGCGGAAGGGAAGTGCGAGAGTTCATCGAACGTGACCTCGGACCTGAAGGACTGAAACGCTCGGTTGTAGTAGCAGTCTCCTCAGATGAACCAGCCTTGGTGAGAATAAAAGGGGCGATGGTGGCAACAACTATTGCCGAGTATTTTCGCGACCAAGGTCTGAATGTGATGCTATTGCTTGATTCCATTACTCGTGTCGCCATGGCCCAACGGGAAATTGGTCTTGCTGTAGGCGAGCCGCCAGCGACAAAGGGATACACACCTTCAGTTTTTGCCCTGCTTCCATCAATTCTCGAACGTGCTGGCAGTGCCGAAACCGGCTCGATAACAGGACTCTACACCGTTCTGGTCGAAGGCGACGATTTCAATGAGCCGATCTCAGACGCCGTGCGGTCGATTCTCGACGGTCATATAATGCTCTCTCGAAAATATGCCGCCATGAATCAGTATCCGGCTGTCGACTTTCTGGATTCAATCAGCCGCCTCATGACAGCCGTGTCGACTAAGGAGGAACAGCAACTCGCCACACAGGTCAGAGAAATCGCAGCCACCTACCGCGAATCCGAAGATTTGATTTCTATCGGCGCTTATGCAAAGGGAACAAATCCTCGAATTGATAGGGCAGTATCTAAAATTGATGCACTCAATCAGTTCTTCCGGCAAGGTATCGATGAACGGGTCGAGCATTCTGACGCCGTCGCTGAATTGTCCCGCATCATCGCTTCATGACCCGCAAGATGAAAAAGTTCTCGTATCGCCTTGAGACGCTTCTGAAACTCAAAGAACATCTCGAAAAAGAGCGCCAGTTGGAACTGGCAGTGGCCGTGACCCATGTACACAAACAACAAGAGCGGCTTGGTGATGTAGAACGTCAAAGGCAGGAGACTTTAGATCAGCAGCGAACTTTGCAGGTTGGTCAATTACCCGTCGGTCAGCTACTAAACGCTTCGCGCTTCTTACTCAAGTTAAAAGGGGAAAAGTTTGCAGGCTTTGAACTGTTAAGAGGAT
This sequence comes from Candidatus Zixiibacteriota bacterium, assembly GCA_034439475.1. NCBI lineage: Bacteria > Pseudomonadati > Candidatus Zixiibacteriota > Candidatus Zixiibacteriota bacterium. Next base: position 35,686 of record JAWXAN010000025.1, on the reverse strand, counting down.
TGGAACGACAGGCCGATAAAAAAAGAGAGAAACTGTTGATTGCTGTCAAAGAGAAGAAAGTTCATGAAAAGCTCAAAGAGCGGGCACAGAAAAAATATCAGGATACAATTCAGGACTATGAACGGAAAGAAGCCGATGAGATCGGAATAAATACTTTTCGTCTGGGAAAACGAAAAGTAGAATAGTCTCGTCGTTCCGAATCCTATTTCAACAAAATCATCTTCTTGCTCGAACTAAATGAGCCCGCGATTATACGGTAAAAATACATTCCAGAGGCCAACGATTGACTGGCGTTGTTGCGGCTGTCGAATTCGATGTGGTGGACACCGGCTCCAAACTGTTTATTCACAAGTTCTCGAACAGACTCTCCAAGTAAATTGAAAACTTCGATCTGAACCTGCGAGGCTTCGGGCAGCGCAAATTCAATAGTTGTCGTCGGATTAAAAGGATTTGGATAGTTCTGAGACAATGAGTAGCTGCCCGGCAATGTTTGATCGGTTTCATCGTCAATACCTGTGGATACACGCACTTCCACACTTCCTCCTGAAAACATCGGGGTGAATCTTCCGCCCCCGTCATCAGCCGAAAGGGTAATAAATGTACTCCAGGTCGGCGCATAGGTGAGAGAATCAATTAATACAGGTCCGGGCGTTGCGGATGGTGAAATGCTCAAATGAAGCCGTGCGGCAAGTCCGCTACCCGGCAGTAACGGGGTTGTTTCGTCGAACTCAAGATAGATAAGCACCGAATTATCCGCGCCGCGAGGCTGAACTGTTTTTGGGAATGCGGTTGCCGTTCGCGCGCCATCGAATGACACGCTGTCGAGTTGAAGGTCATCGGAGCCAAATTTTAGAGCAAAGGCGACATTCGCAATATTTCTTTGGTTGAAAAGCATAACATCCACAGCCGTCTCAGTTCCTTGCTCAGATTCGACATGAGTGATCCAAACTGAATCCAACGACTCAGGAGTCGTGTTGATGTCCAAATACCCCTTTTTGACTTTCGGTTTATATTCTACTGCCCCGGTGGCAGAGAACGAGGTTGTTCGCACGAGAAAATTATCAACAAACCGTATAGTATCAAACGTAACAAACTGTCCCGAAATAGTTGGAGGATATGAGAGGTAGATTTTGCCCAGAAGTCCGCTTCCAGCTGGAATTAGAGATACTGTGGGCAGAACTGTGACCCTCAGGATGCCCGTAACAGTGTCGACTTTTGATAATCGAAAAGTGGCAGACTCGACACGACCTCCTGTAAAGGAGAATGAATCGATCTGTATATCCGGCGAGTTCTCATGAAGAGTCATCTCAATTGCTGTCAATGGTTGATCATTATAGAACCGAACCGGCACAACTCTGCTTCCGCCCACATATGTTGAAATCGAATCGATCGAAAGTGTATCCGGAATACCCGGATCAGCGGACAATATTTGATCACTTGTCCCCAATATGAGGAGAAAGGTTAGGATCAAGATTGTAAAGGCTGAAAAATGGTGCTGGCGGTTTGTCATGGTCTATTCCTTGAAGCTCTCCTTGAGCAAAAAGCGTGCTTTGAAAGGATCGATGTTAAAAAATCGGGCAGTCTTACGGCAGAACTCTGAAAGTATAATCTAACTTGCTGTGGCATTGCTGTTTTAGTGTCTCTATGAAAGTAACAAATTAAGGCGATATTTGCAAGAGGAAACTTGTCTTGAACTCATAGCTATGCATCTTACTGCCTGAAATCTCCCAAATCTCTTTTCATATCCCGTTTTCAGAAAATTTCTCCGGCCAGCTAAGTATTCCTTTCCGATTATTTCGAGGTCAAGAGTGATGCCACTGACCGGCCGGTTTACCTAACCAACAATGTAAGAATAGCTTACAAACCTGCTCGAAGTCTTGGCACAGGCCTTGAATATAGTCCCATGGAGGATACTATGATTAAAGGAATGTACCGTTCAGCTTCGGGCATGATCCCGAGGGTCAACAAGCAGCAGATTATCGCAAACAACATTGCCAATGTTGGCACTGCCGGTTTTAAGAAAGATACCATGTTCACACGTGAACTTTCTAAAGCCGAGCAGAAAGTAATCCCAAAGAAAACTGACTGGGAACAGCCGATGGTCGACAAAGTTCATGTCGATTATTCTCCAGGTATTTTTGATAAGACCGATAATCCGCTCGACCTTGCTATAGAAGGAGACGGTTTTTTCAAACTCGAAGCAAGCGATGGCTCAGTTGCGCTAACCCGATCAGGCACATTCCAAGTCGACAGCGCCGGATTTTTGGCATACCCCGGCGGATTTCGATTGTCCAGTGAAAGTGGTCCCATTCAGGTCGGCGATGGTAAAGTTGTCATCAGCCAAACCGGAGAAATAGAAGTCGATGGTTCATCGGTATCACGTATTGTTCCGGTTTCGGTTACAGACCACGACAAACTTGAACGTTTGGGCGGAGCGCTATTCGGAGTGCCCAAGGGGGTGGAAGTAACCCCAGTCACTAATACGGTTATCCAACAGGGATATCTCGAAACCGCCAATGTCGATGTCGTCCGCGAGATGGTCGATATGATTATCACTTACCGCACATACGAAGCAAACGCGAAAGCCCTGCAACAACAGGATGCCTCGCTTGACCACCTCTTCCAAAAGGTGGCTCGATAAATTTTCACGCCTGCTAATCAGAATGAAAAGGATATAGGAGAATAAGAAAATGATTAAAGCAATGCGAACAGCGGCCTCAGGTATGTCGGCCCAACAAATGAATGTTGATAACATCGCCAACAACCTTGCCAACGTCAACACCACCGGCTTCAAGAAAAGTAAAATAGAGTTTCAGGACATTCTCTATCAAAATTTTCGGAGAGCCGGTTCTGCCACCGCAGTGGGAAGCCAGGCTCCAGCCGGACTCGCCATCGGGTACGGAACCAAGCCCTCGGCTACAACGCGCCAATTCACAACTGGCGATTTGCAGTTGACCGGCAACCCGCTCGATATCTCTATAGAAGGGGACGGATTCTTTCAGGTTCGTCAGCCCGATGGTTCGACTGCCTACACCCGCGATGGCGCTTTCAAAATGTCAGCCGATGGACGGGTTGTCACCTCGGATGGCTATTACTTGCTTCCGGAAATATCGCTTCCTGAAGACGCGCTTTCGGTTTCGATTGGCCGCGATGGCACTGTCGAAGTACAGCAGTTCGGACAGGACGAGACCACCCAAGTCGGCTCCATCGAACTTGCGCGTTTCATTAACCCCGCAGGTTTGACGTCAATTGGCCGCAACTTGATGACACAGACCGGAGCTTCCGGCGCGCCGGTTACCAATACCCCGGGTCAAGGGGGGATAGGCGAGGTCAACCAAGGCTATCTCGAAATTTCAAATGTGAGCGTCGTTGATGAAATGGTCAATATGATTATCGCCCAGCGCGCGTATGAGATGAACTCAAAAGCAATTCAGACGGCCGACGATATGTCATCGATAGCAAACAATCTCAAGCGATAGGGAAGCCGATGAAAACAAGAACATATATAGGATGTATTGGTCTTGCGCTGTTAATGCTTCAGCCCGGATTTGCTATGCCTGTCGAGGACGCAATCAAGGCGCGAATTATGGATTATTATCAGCTTGATCCGATCAGCTACGAAATAGAAATCCTGACCAATTCTCTAAACGAAGGCGAAGTAATACCCGAAGCTCTGACAATTAGACCCATGAGTCAAAAAGAACCGTTGGGACTCTTGTCGATCAAAGCCGTTCTATCCGAGGCCGGGGGGAAAATAAAGCAGGCGCAAATCCAAATTCGCATTCGCCGTTACGCAAAGGCTCTGGTTGCAACCGGGCATATCCGCCAGAATGATATTCTTGACAGCTCGGCCTATGAACTGAAACGAGTCGAGACGACAACACTACAGGAAAACGCGCTGACCAATGGCAATGTGTTTATTGGAATGCGAAGCAAGCGCAATCTCAATCGAGGACAAATTCTTACCGCCGAGGCCTTTGAAACTATTCCAACCGCTAAGACCGGCGATGCAGTGACGATTGTCTTTGAGAACGCCGGATTCAGTGTCTCTACAGAAGGGAAGCTTCTTCAGTCAGGTCTCAAAGGAGATTTAGTAAAAGTACGGAATACATCTTCAGGGAAAATTGTAATCGCAAAAATTGTAGACAGTCACTCGGTTGTGGTGACTCCCTGAAAGAATAATAAACATTGAGGTTTTATCCATGAGCTTCCGAAGACTACTCATTATATTGGCGCTGCTGCTCCTGCTTCCATTTTCATTAAAACTGCGAAGTCAGGATTTTGGCAAAAGCCAATCACTTTTTACCGATATCAAGGCCCATCGGGTGGGAGATATTCTCACCGTGCTCATAGTCGAGCAGAACCGAGCCTCGAATCAGGTGGAAACAAAATCTGAAAAGAGCAGCAGTTCCTCGATCTCCGGCGGTCCGGGTATCGGCCCGCTTGACTTCATACCTCTCTTTGGAGCCGATTTGAAAGCTGACAATAAGCATGACGGAAAAGGGGAAAACCTCCGCACCGGAAATATCAGAGCGCGAATGTCAGTCACTGTTTCAGCCGTCAAAAATAACGGCGACCTCGTCATAGAAGGCACTCGTGTAATGGGCATCTCGAGCGACAAAGAGACGTTGACCCTTTCAGGGATAGTGCGCCCAGAAGACATCAGCGCGGAGAATACTGTCGAGTCTTATTTCATTGCCGATGCCGAAATCCACTACGATGGCAAAGGCGCGACCAACACCGGAAGCCGCGCTGGGTTTTTTGTCCGCCTCGCCAATTGGTTGTTTTAGGAGAAATTATGATAACTTCACTCTATACAAAACTCGTTTGTCCTTTCGGACTTGTACTCGTGCTACTCTTCATGCAGGCCTTTTTCTCGCCTGCCGATGCCTCAATGGTTCGCATTAAAGATATCTGTGACTTTCAGGACAAACAGGAAGTAGATATTCTTGGCTACGGTCTGGTCATCGGTCTTGATGGAACCGGCGATGGTAACGGCACTCAATTCACCACACGCTCGCTGGTGAATATGATGCAGAGAATGGGTGTGACCGTCGATGCCTCAAAAATTAAAGTCAAAAATATTGCGGCCGTCATGGTCACCGCTCGCGTCTCAAGTCAGCAGACAGCCGGTTCATATTTTGATATTACCGTGTCATCAATCGGCGATGCCTCGTCTTTGCAGGGAGGAACTCTGCTTCTCACCCCGCTCTCGGGAGCTGACGGGAATTCTTACGCCACAGCGCAAGGTCCAGTTTCCATCGGCGGATTCAATGTCCAGGTCGACGAAGGGAATAAAATCGTCAATAATTATACGCTGGTCGGACGTGTTCCCGGCGGTGGAAAAGTTACAATTCCTGTCCCCGTCGCTGCTGGCAGCGGCAAAGAGATATATCTTTCGCTCCGCTCGGCAGACCAGACGACCTCGAACCGAATAGCCGAACGAATCAATATTAAATACGGAACCACTGCTTACGCCCTTGATGCCAGTACCATCAAACTTGTCGTTCCGGACTCATTGGCCGATCCAACTTCAAAGCCTCGATTTATTTCTGATATCAGCCGAATGCAGGTCACACCGGATAACAGCGCAAAAATTGTCATCAATGAACGTACCGGAACAATTGTTGCCGGACAATTTGTGACAATCGATCCGGTTGCCATCGCCCATGGCACGATTACCGTAAGTATCCAGTCCCGGCCCATTATCTCGCAACCCGATGCCTTCAGCCAAGGGCAGACCGTCGTAACCCGGGAGCCGACTATCGCTGTCGATCAGGAGATGGCGCGGGTGGTTGAACTGAAAGAGTCAGTCTATCTCTCAGATGTCGCCGCCGCTCTCAACAAGATTGGCGCGACGCCCCGTGATATAGTCGCAATCTTCCAGGCATTAAAACAGGCCGGCGCCCTCCGCGCAGAATTGGTCATAATCTAAAATGTCTGCTTCACCCATTTTTGCCCAACCGGCCATCCATCCCACAAAGCTTAATCAACTTACAACTGGAAAAGCGAACACTCTTGACCAAGAGAAGACCAGACTGAAAAAGGCTACCAAAGAATTCGAGTCATTTTTCCTGTACTACATGCTTAAAACAATGCGAAGTTCTATCCCCAAAGACCCATTGACCAAAGACACCCCCTTTGCCGATGGCTTAGGCAAAGAGACCTTCACCGACATGTTTGATAGTGAAATCTCGAAATCACTCTCTATCTCATCCGGCAATAGCTCAATTTCGAATATGCTCTATAAATCAATGGAGAAAGTAGTCGAAGCGCGATTCAACAATCCTGAGTCGCCCACAATAAAGACACTCCATGAACCCCATGAAACAACCCTTTCTCCATTGAGAGGCCAGCCAATTTGCCTGCCTCAGAATGGTGGAAGTCCAATCCCAATTGAAAACAAACAGGAGGCGTTCCCTATGTCACGCCACATAACTGAACCACAACCGATACAAACCATAACATCGCAGCCCAGCGGTGATGCTATCACCAGCCGATACAAAGATATTATTGACGAAGCCTCGGATGCCACCAAACTCGATTCCGCGTTAATAGCCGCAGTTATCAATGTAGAATCCGGAGGGAATCCAAATGCCATGTCACCTCGCGGCGCTGCGGGTCTTATGCAACTTATTGAAAGTACCGCCAAGGAACTCGATGTAAAAGACCGGCTCAATCCGCGTGAGAATATCAATGGTGGCAGCCGCTACCTCAGAAAGATGCTCGACCGATTTGGCGACCTCAAACTGGCCCTTGCCGCATACAACGCCGGTCCCGGCGCAGTGGAAAAACATGGCGGCATTCCGCCCTATCCGGAAACAGTCTCGTATGTGGACAAAGTAACCAAACTCTACCATGCGAATCAAACGCTTTATTCACACCTGGAACTAAAGGTCAAAACTAAATGACCGATAGCAGATTACATAGGACGCTCTAAACGGAATTGGATATGATAACCGGACTTATAGACATCATTAGCCGCGAGGCTCAAGTATTCGAGGCTTTTCTGGCCCTGTTAAACCAGCAGAAAACGATGCTGGTCTCCAATAATATCGACGGACTCAATGCGACCACCGAGCTTCAACGCGAAAAGCTTGTTGAAAGCCAATTGCTGGCTCGTGAGCGTGAACGGTTTGTCGAGCAGATAAAAATTGTCAACGCCCTTGATGGGGACTTAACAGTATCACGTCTCATTGAGCTTGTCGATAGTGAGCACGCCGAGACGCTTCATCAATTGAAAGAGACTATCATTGCCCTCAACCAAAAGATCGCCAAAGTTCGCGACAGTAACGCTATGCTCATAAATCAATCGAGAGAATTTATCTCTCGCACCATGACAATGCTTGCCCAGATCGGACGGAGCGAAAGCGCTTACGACCGCGCCGGCTGCGAACGTGACCAAAAATCAACCCTGCTTCTGGATAGGACAATCTGATGCCAGGCTTATTTCAAGGATTGGAAATCGGAAAACGGGCGCTTTTGACCCATCAGGTCACGCTCCAAACTATCGGCCACAATATCTCGAATGTGAACACCCCCGGTTTCAGCCGCCAGCGTGTACGGGTATCATCATCGTTTCCAGAAAGCACCCCAAAAGGGGCATACGGCACAGGAATTCAAGTAGACGATATCAAACATGTACGCGACCTGTTTCTCGGCCGACAGTTTCGCGAAGCAAATAAATCGCTTGGAGATTGGTCGTATCAGGAAAAAAGCCTCACTCAGATTGAATCACTTTTCAACGAACCGCAGGACAACGCCCTCGGATCACTCATAAATAAGTTCTGGGATTCGTGGTCAGACCTTTCGACCAATTCCGATTCTGCGAATAACCGCCGCTTGGTAGTGACACAGGCCAACCAGCTTGTAAACGGTTTTCAACAGCTTGCCCACCAACTAACCGAATTGAGAGAGTCAACCGACCGAGACATAAAAGGGATGACTGAGGACGTCAACCGGATGACTTCGGAGATAGCCCGCCTCAATCAGCAAATAGCTTCTACTGAACTCGGAAACCAAACCGCCAACGACCTCCGCGACACCCGCGACCAGATAACAGACGAACTCTCAAATATCATTGATGTGCGGGTGCTTGAGAAAAGTAATGGCGGTAGTGTGGTCACTATGGGATCGATGGTATTGGTCGACGGATCTGACTCGCTTGAAATCGGCACCGATAGCGTCAATAATAACGGCGTGTTCAGTAATAAATTAGTTTGGAAAGGGACATCCGTCTCGCTCCGCAATCTCTCAGGCCAGCTTGCCGGATTGACCAAGTCTCGCGATGAGATTATCCCGGGTTATCTGACGCAACTGAACGAGCTTGCAAGCAATATCATCGACAAGGTCAATGAGCTGCATCGCTCCGGTTACGGTCCCAATGGAACGACCGGTGTGAACTTCTTTGATCCAGCATTTAAAACCGCCGGACTGATGCGGCTCAATCAGGAAATTGTGACAGACATAAATAATATCGCCGCCTCATCGACAGTCGATGGGGATAACATTCTTGCTCTCTCGATATCTGACCTCAGAAATGCAAGAACAATGTCTGGTGGAACGCAGACTATCAACGACTTTTACAGCAGTATTGTCGGGAATCTTGGAGTAGAAACAAACAAAGCGGTCTCGTTCAAGGATAATTACGAGCTACTCCTTCATCAGATAGAAAACTCACGACAATCAGTCCAAGGCGTATCGCTTGACGAGGAGATGTCAAATATGATTCGCTCTCAACATGCCTATGACGCAGCCGCGAGAGTCATCACATCTTTTGATCAGGCTCTCGATACCGTGATCAACGGCATGGGGATTGTCGGACGACAATAATAACCGCCCCGTAAGGCGAAACTGACACCACGGAGGGTGCTGTGCTAATTCTCACACGGAAGTTGGGCGAATCGATTAATATCGGCGATGACATACGAGTGTCGGTGCTTGGAATTCGCGGACGTCAGGTTCGGTTGGGAATCGACGCCCCTGATACGGTAGTTGTGCATAGGGAAGAGATTTATGTCAAAATCCAGTCGGAAAATCGCAAAGCATCCGAACCAGTCAAGGGCGATTTGTTTGGCATGGTCAAAATGATTAAAGACAAACTATCAAGCGGCGAACACAAACCGGGATCGGTTGTCGATTTTTCCGATAAGCCGAAAAGAAAAATTGAAGATGACTCGCATGGGAAACCCGGAAGTCAACAGGCGTAGAAATCACTACTTCAAAATAGTGCACTAAAGAAGAGTTAAACAGTATGCGCGTAACTAACAATATGATGTCCGAGCGGGTTGCCTTCAATACCCAGCGCTCAATTCGCCGTTTTATGGACCTCCAGACAGGGATGTCCTCGGGACGACGCATAAATAAGCCGTCTGATGACCCGGTGGGCACGGTGCGGGATCTGGGTTATCGCAACGAACTCACCAAAATAGAACAGCACCAAAAAAACATTAGTACCGGATTGCATTGGGTTGCCACCTATGAAACATCGCTCGCGGATATGAACGATATCATCTCATCGGCCAAAGAAATTGCAGTTGCTATGAGTAACGGGACATACGACGAAAACGCCCGCGAAGCATCGGCCAATGAAATTCAATCCATTTTCAACCAGATGATCCAACTGGGAAACACCGAACTTGAAGGACGGCGGATTTTTGGAGGATTCAAAACAACTACAAAACCGCTCGAGTTTTCAGCCAACGGCGTTATCTATCGAGGTGATAGCGGAAAAATTGATTTTGAAATCGATTCTGCCCTGAAAGTAACCGTCAACAGTAACGGCTCAGACGTTTTCCTGAAAAAACTTTCGACTCTCGGTGAAACAGCTGATTTGAACTTGGGCGTCACGGGGACCACAACGCTGTCAGACTTGAATAACGGCAACGGAATAAACCTCGCGCCGGGAACATTTACGATAACCGATAAAAACCTAAATATCACCTCGACAATTGATGTTTCTGCCGCCGTCACTCTAAATGACGCAATAGCCGCTATCAATGCCCAACTCGCAGCAGACGGCATCACCTCGATTACTGCTTCTCTCGGCAGCGAAGGTAACAATATAAGACTCGACACCACTCAAACCGGAATCGTCGCCTCGACCACAGCGCTTGGCGTCCTCAATAACGGAAACGGCGTCGATCTCACACCCGGCAAATTTCGTCTTTCAGATGGTGGCACGACCGACATTCAGATTGATATGAGTGGCGCGCAAACTATCGGGGATGCTGTCACCGCCTTTAATACTCAGGTTGCTGCTGCCGGAATTAGCAATGTGACAATGTCGCTTAACGCTGGAGGCACTGGTTTTGATATTGTCGATTCCAATCCAATTTCGCTTGGCCTGTCCATTTCAGAGACAAACGAATTTGAAACAACAGCCGGAAATCTTGGCCTAATCGGTTTGATCAACCCGGCTCTGGCTGGAGTCGCGCTCAACCCAAGCATATCATTCGAAATTACTGAAACAACGGGTACAACCGCGGCTGGTTTAGGGATAAAAGGAAATATAACCTCTGACTTTGCAGGAAGCGACCTCGACCCAGTCCTTCGCGCGACGTCACTCATTGCAAATCTCAAGAACAGAATCGGCATCCCTCGCAATGAGATAACTATATGGCAGGGGGAGAAGAGACTGACCGTAGACCTTGGTGATCCCGCATTGGTGACAGTCCAGGATGTTCTCGATAAATTGAATAGCTCAGGACTTGCGATCACGGCCTCCATTAATGCCCAAAGCAGAGGCATTCAGATTGCTAACAATGACCCAACTCGTTCGCTTACTGTGGAAGACGGTACCGGATCAAGAACCGCTAAAGATATGGGTATATTTGGCTCAAGCGACATGATGGGATCGCTTCTTGTTCTCAATAATGCCCTCCGAAATGATGATCAGGAAGGCGCCGGTATCTTACTAAAAAATCTCGATGACAGTATCTTGCACCTGCTCAACGAACGCGCCATGGTCGGCGCGCGAACTATCCGCTTTGACACAACTAGATCGCGGCACGAAGACAAAAAGCTGAGTTTCACTCGCTTGTTATCTGAAGTCGAAGATGCCGATCTGCCTGAGCTGGTCACAAGACTTGCGACCTACGAAAGCAACTACCGCGCGGCATTATTGGCCAGCGCGAAAATAATACAGCCCACCCTGATGGATTTTCTAAGCCGATAACCGCTCTTCAAAGGAACATGCCATGATTGTCGACAGTCTCCGCTTCGGATCGCTACAAGTACCAGACGAAAAGCTCATTATTATGGAGCGCTCAATCCTCGGCTTTGAAGCACTGACAGAGTTTTGTCTTATCGAAGTCAATGAACTCGCTCCCTTTCTCTGGCTCCAATCGACTGAGAATTCTGCCGTCGCATTTCTTGTGGTCAATCCATCGGTCTTTTTTCCCGATTATCGTGTCGAAGTCAACTCAAGGGAAATTGCGGAACTCGGCGTCATCAAAGCATCCTCTATCGAGACATATACAATTGTGACGGTTTCCGACGACCCTCGCCAGATTTCGGTCAACCTGCAGGGCCCAATTTTAATTAACACAGAAAATAATCTTGCCAAGCAGCTTGTACTCGTAAACTCAAAATACCAAGTCCGCCACTCCCTATTCGATACCCTTGAGAAAGATTCCGCCAACTTATATCGTCGCGAAGAACTTGTCGGCGCCTAACTTCTTTACATTCTGGCACACAAGATGCAAACCATAACACCATCGCTCAGGAACCAGAAAATTGCCTTTTTCGCTACCCATCAGATGTTTCTGGCCGAGATTATCTCCGCCCTCTCTATCAATAATCAGGTGCGTCTTTTCGAGGGCACAACTGTCGAGCGCATGGCGGCCCTGCTTGATTGGGCAGATATAGCATGGTTCGAATGGTGCGATGCCCTTCTGATTCAGGCGACACATTTGCCCCAAAAATGCAAAATCGTTTGTCGGCTCCACTCCTACGAAGCTTTCACAGATATGCCTTCTCACGTCGATTGGTCAAAAGTAGATTCGCTTATATTTGTAAATGACTCTGTCCGGCAGCTGTTTGAGCAACAAGTTTCACATGAAACACGGGCTTCGCTGCCGTTGGCCGTTATCCACAATGGCGTCGACACTGCAAAATTTGTGATACCGCACTCAAAAGTGTTAACTAAGAAGATTGCCTCTGTAGGATACATAAATTACAAGAAGAACCCCACCCTTCTTCTGTACTGCTTTAAGAAAATTCATGAGTACGACCCGGGATATTCGCTTTATATAGCTGGCTCACACCAGGACCCGCGTATCGAACTCTATTTTCAGCACTTCCTGCAAAGAAACCCGCTTCCTATCTATTTTGACGGCTGGATAGACGATATGCCGCAATGGTACCGCGACAAATCATTTGTAATTTCAACTTCGCTATTTGAGTCATTCCATTATTCAATTGCCGAAGGAATGTCATGTGGTCTGATTCCCCTCATCCATGATTGGTATGGCGCTGATCTTCTCTATCCCAACGAATTTCTGTATTCCGATCCCGATGACTGCCTGCGGCTCCTGCAAACAATCGAAAAATCAGATACAGCTCAAACTGCCTGCGATAATCGAAAATTTATTCAACAAAGATATAGCCAGAACGACAAAGTGCGCGAAATTGAACAGCTATTATCACAACTCATTACCCCAGGACGAGAATCACACATTAGAGAGTTGCAGACCGCATGAAAAAGAAGAAAGAGAAAGCGAAGTCCATCTCCCCAAAAGCGAGAGTCCCTACCTCACAATCTATTCCAAAACGATCAGACACAACTGAAGCTCGTCTCAAACGAGCCGAACAGCTTTTGTTTACCAATAAGGAAGAGAAAGTAATTGCAGAACTTGCCCCACTGCTTGGCGAAATAAACGCTCTGACTCCTGTACAGCAAATGCGACTGTGCCGTCTTTGCGCCTTTGGTTATGCTCATACCGGCAAACTTATCGATGCCGAAGATTACACCGAGAGAGGATTGAAAACCAATCCTGATTCCCTCGACCTTCATTTTGTGATGACGTTTATAAAGCTCTCGATGCGAGAGTACGAGATAAGTCTTGAGCATGCCAATCAATTTCTTGCAATTCGCAAGAATGTGAAACGAGATCCATCACCGATCTCGGATCTCACCCAATCTAACGCCCACCTCTCCCAGCTCTTAAATATGGTTGGATCTATGTATATAGATACGGCAAAACCAGAAAAGGCTGAAGAATTTCTCCGTCTGGCCATCGAGGCGGACAAGGCCAATCATCTGCCATATCTGAATCTGACTGCTATGTTATCGCGTCAAAAGAAGCATGATGCTTCAAAGAGCGTCATCACCGATGGCCTAAAAAACTGCCCTCGGTCGCAGGAACTACAAATGCTTGCCGAGAACCTAAACAAACGAGTAACTATTTCGGCTTGTATGATCGTCAAAGATGAGGCTGAACTATTGGCCGATTGCCTCAACTCCATTCGCGAGTGGGTGGATGAAATAATAGTCGTTGATACTGGTTCTACAGATGAGACCGTTAGTATCTCCGAAAGTTTTGGGGCGAAAGTATTTCATCAAGAGTGGGAAGGGAACTTCTCCAAACACCGCAACTATTCGCTCGAGCAGGCAACCAATGAATGGGTATTCATTATCGATGCCGATGAGCGCGTTGTCCAGGATGATGTTCCAAAGCTGGTCAGCCTGCTTCAAGAGACACAGCATTCGGTAATCTCCATCAATGTCTATAACGTCTATGGCAAGAACGAAGAAACCGTTAATTTTCTTCCCTCAATTCGACTCTTCAGAAGAAAATTGAATCTTCGCTACGAAGGTATCGTGCACAATATGCTTCAGATCCCCAAGTCGGAGATAGTATTGCGTGCTGATATCACAATAAGACATCTCGGTTACGATCTTTCAAGTGAGAAGATGTGCAAAAAAGCGCTTCGTTCACGGGCTTTGCTTGAGCAGCAACTGAAAGAAAACCCGAACAACGCTTTCGCTCATTTCAATTACGCCCAGCTTCTTCGCGGAGAAGGGGAAGAGTACCTCGAATCCAACGCGCCAAGAATTATTGAATCTGCCTCTTGCGCGGTCCAGCTTACCGCAAAAACTCTCACCGAGCACAGGCATATCCATTTGATGGCGCTCAACCAACTTGCTTGGACATACTTTACTCTTAAAGATTACTCGAAATCAATTGATTACTGCCGACGGGCTTTGGCGCTCAAACCGAATTATCTTGATCCACTGCTCTTGCTCGGTCATGCCGCCAGCCATGAAGCCCGTTACGCCGAAGCAAGCGGCCACTATTTGCACTATCTTGAGGTTCAATCATCCTATCAGCCGGCTCTTGAAACCGACGACATTATTGTCGCACAAGTCGACTCCCGGGTAAATGCCTATTACGGACTTGCGGTCATCGCTGAGCTGACGGGCCAGCCAGAAAGCGCCATTAATTATTACCAGCATACTCTGCGTATCGTGCCGGACTTTCTTGATGCCAATGGCCGTCTCGGCGCGATCTTATTCTCTACAGGGCAAATTGATCAAGCGGAAAAGCTTTGTCTCAAACAAATATCTTATGATAATCAGGCGGCCGATTCGCTCATTATCCTTGGCGAGATAAATCTGAGCCGTCAAATGTATCAACAGTCCCACAATTACTTTGAGCGGGCAGTCAAAGCCCAACCCGTCAACGGTGACGCCTATCTTTCGCTTGGAGTGGTCTCTCTTTTACTAAATCGTCAAGAAGAATCAGAGCAATTCTTCAAAGAGGCCGTTTCGTTAGGGATACATGCCAAAACAATCGAGCTCAAAATAGCCCAGCAACTATTTACCTCCGGGCGGTATCTTGAGGCAATCAAGCATTACGAAACACTCATAGCATTAGACCCGACCGGCGGAAATCTTACCGATCTCGGCAATTGCTACTTCAAGCTTTCCAGGTATGACCAAGCACAATGGTTCTTTGAGAAAGCTTTACAGACCGCTCCAGTAGTCCCTGCAACGTATCGAAATCTTGGCCTTACTTTAGCCCGACTCGATAAGAATGAAGAAGCCATTGTTAGGTTCAATCAATATTTGAAACTCCAGTATGATGACCTAACCATTCAAGCTCTCGTGGCTGACCTATACTGCTCTTTGGGTCATTACCAATCGGCTATTAAACACCTCGAATATTTACTTGGTCGACAACCAAGCGATATCCACGCCCTTCTCAGCCTCTCCGATTGCTACCTTAATTTAGGTCATCCAGATTCAGCGCGAATGGGATATCAGCGAGTTTTGCTGCTTGATTGCAACTGTGAAAGGGCACGACAGCGTCTGCAAGAACTTGCAACTTCAGTTGAAACCGCCTAAGTCAATAGTGTGCTTATTAAAGAGAAGACAAATTGCATGTATTCACATCTAAAGAATCAAAAAAACCTGCCGATGATTTAAAAAGAATAAACTGATATGCTAAACAAACCTGTGCCAATAAGAAAGGGAGGGCCGCAACGAAGAGACGAAGCATGATGTTATCGGAATTATATCATGTGACTGATTTGAAAACATAGGACGTGACACTACGTGAGCAATAGCTTAGAACAACAATAGGTAAGGAAACCTCAAACTTCTTCAAGGAGGAGTTCAAATGTCACTCCGTATTAACCACAACCTGGCTGCGATGAACGCCAACCGTAATCTGAAAATGACTACCAATGCGGTCAGCAAAAGCATGCAGAAGCTTTCGTCAGGATTTCGTATCAATGCCGCCGCCGACGATCCCGCCGGTTTGGTGATTTCCGAACAGTTTCGTTCCCAGATCGCCGGTCTTAACCGCGCCATCCAGAACTCCGAAGGTTCAATCAACATGATTCAGACCGCTGAAGGCGCTCTCACTGAAATCAACAACCTCTTGGTTTCTATGCGCGAACTGGCCATCCATGCCGCCAACGAAGGCTTCAATGATGTCGATCAGCTTGCTGCTGACCAGGCTGAATTAGCCAACGCTATCAAGACAATCGATCGTATCGCCGCCAACACCCAGTTTGGCACAAAGAAAATCCTCGATGGTTCCAAAGACAACATTGCCACAATCACATCGAGCAACACTTCCGGCTTGACGATCAAGCAGTCCACGCTGTCCACCGGCCCGCACTCGATCAGCGCCACCAAGACTGCCGATGCCAGCGCTTCACTCAATACCACCTCGCTCGGTCTTGCTCTGAACAATACCGATGGCGATCCGAACAACTTGAGCGAGAAGATCCACACCCTCGATGTTGTCCAAGCTTCCGATGCCGCGAAGAAGACTTCCGGCGCTGTTACACTTGCCGATGCCTTCGGAACCAACCTGACAATTGCCGCAGCCGCCACTGTTGCGATGGCTTCCTCAGCCGCCGTCGTTGGCACTGCAGTTCTTGCCAATGAAGGTACCTACACAATAAACGTCAACTACCAAGAGAATGGCGAATCCCCCAGTGGAAACCAGGCTCTGAACATTGCTGTTGTGACCGGCGACACGACGGCTACGATTGCCACCAAACTGCAATCGGCAATCAATTTGAACACCGCCCTTGCTGGCAAAATTACTGTCACCGGTACTGCCGCTGGCAGCTTGCGTATCAAATCCGCAAACCTTGGCGCCCAGTATTCAATCCAGACGGTTGCCAGCACCACAACCGCCACGACCTCCCTGTTCTCAGTTGCGGCTTCAAATGTTCGCGGATCTTCCGCAAACTTGTTGAACTTCACCGTTAATTCTGTGAAGAACTCCAATCGCACCGCCAACATCACCGTCGCCGCTGCGACCTATTCGACATTGAGCTCCTTGACAACCGCGATAGACAACGCCTTGAAAACGACAGGCGGCACGGGTGGTTTCGGTACCGTCTCGGGCAGCGATACCCTGGGTGATGTGAGCGCAAACCTTGTCAACAGCAACCAGGTCCAGTTTGCCAGCCGTGACGAAGGCTCGACCTATTCAATCAAGATGAACACAGGCGTCGCCAGCACAGGCAACCTGAAGAACGTATTGAAACTGACA
Source organism: Candidatus Zixiibacteriota bacterium (assembly GCA_034439475.1). Lineage (NCBI taxonomy): Bacteria > Pseudomonadati > Candidatus Zixiibacteriota > Candidatus Zixiibacteriota bacterium. The sequence goes on along the minus strand of JAWXAN010000025.1, from coordinate 18,668 downwards.
GATGATTCACTTGCCAACGCTGGCACCGATGCATTGGTCAGTTTTGATAACTACACAAGCACAATTACATCAGTGAAATACGGCGCAACCACCAACGTGACTGTCTATAACAAAGTCGACGGAGCCGCTAATCGTGGTTCAGTCTCCTTGATGGTGTCCAGCGCGCAGACTGGTGTCAACGTGGGTAACCTTCTTCTCAATGTGAAGGCCGCCAAGTTCGATGTCCGTCTCGACGGTGGCCCTGCGGCTTCAGTCAGCGCCGGAATAACCTCGACTATTTTCAACGCCGACCGCACCCAGTCGTTGAACGTCAATTATGCCCTGACCTCACAGGGCGGAAGCGAAACTATCAACAACACTGATCAATCGCTCGTCTTCCAGATCGGCGGCAATGTTGGTCAGACCGCTGCCATCGGCATCCGCAATATGTCAGCCTCTTCGCTCGGTAAGAACCTGGCCGGAAACTCATTCGGCTCGCTTGCCAAGATTGATGTCACGACTGTAGTTGGCGCCCAGGACGCCCAGTCGATTATCGACAGCGCCATCAATGAAGTCACCGTGACACGTGGAACACTCGGTTCATTCCAGAAAAACACCCTGGAATCCAACTTGAGAAACCTCCGAATTGCCTCTCAGAATTTGACCGCTACTGAGTCGCAGATTCGTGATACCGATATGGCTGAAGAGATGTCAGAATTCACCAAGAATCAGATTCTGGTTCAGGCCGGCGTAGCGATGCTTGCCCAGGCCAATCAGATGCCGCAGGTGGTTCTCTCGCTCTTCCAGTAAATGCAACGCAACGGGTCAGAACTCCGGAGAGGTAATTCTCTCCGGAGTTCGCTTTAAACGAGTAATAGGATAATCCTGTGAAGCGCGGAACAGCTCACAGTGGTTTATGGGAGAACCATGCAGGGAATAACTTCATTTGACGGCCTTTCCTCGGGCCTCAACACAACTCAAATCGTCGATACCCTCATCCAACTACAACGAAGAAACGCGGTTCTGCTTGAGCAAGAGCAGGCGTCAAAAACAAATATTGTCACCTCGCTCAATGCCCTCCAGGCCAAAATTGTTGCTCTAAATGCCGAAGCCGCGCAGCTTGGCCGAAAGGGAACATGGGAGGCCGCATCGATAAAACTCTCAGATGATAAAGCGCTTTCCGCAACTGCGGCAGGGCGCGTAGCCGCTGGTTCGTACGACCTAAAAGTGCTCTCGCTTGCTCGAAATCACCAGCTTGCATCGCAAGGTTATTCCGATCAGTCGCTGTCATCGTTTGGAACCGGCTCAATTACGCTGGGTGTGGGGGCGGCATCGCTCAAAACAATCATCATTGACACGACAAACAATTCGCTCGTGGGTATCAAAAAGGCAATTAATGACGCCAAGGCTGGTGTCACAGCGAGCATCATCAACGATGGCTCATCATCCCGCCCTTACCGTCTCATACTCACCGCAGAAAAAACAGGTCTAGCCAATTCCATAAGTGTTACCTCAGCCTTATCAGGCGGCACAAACCCAAATTTCAACACGGCATCTTTTGACGTCCCTGAAAGGTTAACCAAAGCCGTGACTTCAACAAGCGCTATAACCTTGGCCTCGGCCGCATCGTTCACCGGCTCAACAAACAAAACGTATACATTTACAATTGCCGGAGCAGGATTGCAGACAATCGGCAGTGACACCATAACGATCAATTGGAGCGATGGAACCAACAGCGGTTCAATTGTGGCAACTCAAGCCGATACCGAAGTCGAACTGGTTGGCGCTGGCTCAGACGGACTGAAACTATCATTTGGGTCGGGTAAGCTGAACTCCAGCGATCAGTTCCAAGTTCAAACATTTGCCCCGGTTTTGCAGAAAGCGTCCGATGCAAAAATCTCGGTAGGTTCAACCGGAGGCTCGGGCTCTCCAATTACTGTTACATCGGCCACAAATACATTTGCCGAGGCGATCGGCGGACTCTCATTGACCGTCAAAAAAGAAACACCCACCGGCGAGTTTATTAACATCACCACCGATGTTGACATCGACGGCATCAAAAGCAAGATCAATAATTTCATCGCCCGCTACAACGATGTAGTCAAATTTGTCGATGAGCAGAACACGTACAACAAAAAAGAAAAATCTTCGGGCGTTCTTTTCGGCGACTCCACCCTTCAGTCGGTGCAAACCTCCATCCGAAACTCACTTGGAAACAAGGTCAAGGGCTTGACCGGAAAGTATACCCAGTTATTTTCCGTCGGTATTCGCACCGGCCTCGATGGCAAACTGTCGCTTAAAGACAGCGCGCGCCTCGATGAAGCCCTCAGAAATAATCTCGATGAAGTTATCAATCTATTCGCCGATTCAGGGACCTCAATCGGTAGCGGGGTTGAGTATGTCGCTTCTACTGCGCAGTCCAAAGCAGGCGAAGAATATGATGTCAATGTCACGAGCGCAGCGGCCAAAGGCCAATATCTTAGTTCCGGTTTTGCCGATCCGTCGTTGACTCCCATAACTTTAACAAGTTCTAACAATCGTATAAAACTTTCTGTAAACGGCATAGACTCCAATGATATCGTTTTGACCGCCAACACATATAATTCTTCGACTCAACTCATCACTGAACTACAGCAGAAAATCGACGCCGATGAAAAGATAGGCAAATTGGGAATGAGTGTGTCGTGGGTGGATAACGGATCCGGTACCGGATACATCAAACTAGAAAGCTCCACCTTTGGAAGCAATTCACGCGTCAACACTATTTCATCTGTTTCGAGTTCAGCTCTGGCCAATCTCGCCTTGGCCACAGGGTCAAGCATTGGAGGGCAGGACGTTGCAGGTACCATTAACGGTGAACTTGCCGACGGAAGCGGTCAGATACTCACAGGCAAGGAAAAAAATAAGACGACCGCAGGTCTTAAAGTTCGTGTGACCCTAACCAGCCTTCAGCTAATCGACGGCGCTGAGGCGTCGATTACATTCTCAAGGGGCGTCGGTTCCCGCATGGGAGACCTGCTCGGCAGTATCAGCCAGAGCGGCGGCGGGCTGCTTGACCGCAAAATAAAGGGATATGAATCCCAGGTCACCCACCTCAAGGAGCGAGTGATTGAAATTGATAAGCGACTCGCATCCCGCAGACAGGATTTATTGAAAAGGTTTTATGATATGGAAGAGACACTGGGCCAGCTTAACAGCGAAGGCACATTCTTGTCAGGTCAAATAAACAATCTCAGCACCATGTTTAGTCGTCAGCGATAGGAGCGTTCGTGGAAGGTAAATTGAAAAACTACAGACAAAGCGAAGTGGTCGGAAAGTCCCAGCTGGAGCTTATCCTCCAAGTATACGACGGCGCGATACATGCTTTTACCGAGGCCGGGAATTGTTGTGAGCGGGAAGAAACGGAAGCCGCTGCTAAATGCATGGAGCAGGCGCGACGGTGTGTGACCCATCTCTACACCACGCTCGATTTCGAACACGGGGGGGAAGTTGCGGACAATCTCGGCAAACTCTATACTTTTATCATTACCCAAACCGATCTTGCTCAGGCAACAAAAGATATAGTGTGTATAAATGACAACGTAAAGATTCTCCGCACCATGAGAGCCGGTTGGTCGGAATTGAATATCCAACAAACCGTAACAGCTAAGCCATCACCGCGCGCCGCTGTTATTGAAGCTGTCGGGCCATTCAGCACATCAGCGTAAGGAAAGATTATGACAACAAATGCCATCACCCAGCTTGAACGCGATTTGCTGACGCTCCTCAAAGACGAGTATTCCTTTTACCAGTCGCTTTACATTCTGTTGGATAAACAGCGAGATCTGATCCGATTTGACAAGGACGATCACCTTCTCGACTGTATGCCGAGATTGAAAGGTGTCAGCGGCGTATAAAGGATTCCGAAGAAAAGCTCAATGTCCTTTGCGATCAAAACAAACAGATGTTCCGAGTGGCATCGGCCCACCCTGAAATCAAAAAGACAATCAATTGTATCGTGACATTGGTAAAGAAAAATATCACATTGGTGAGCGAGAATGAAGCCTATGTCCTTGATCGCCACCAACGGATAAAGCATGAACTCGATGACCTCCGCACCAGCGATAAAATAATGCAGTATCTCAATGACTCCGTCACCACCGCGCAGTTCGTCGATGGCAAACAGTAAACATTCGGCCAAAGGAAAAACAGATAAACTGGCCAATATGCGCGAGAGCTTGTCAGAACTTACAAAAAAGGCAACCGCGGGTGATAAAGCTACACGAGAAGTTGACGGCGGCGAAAATGACTACGAACCGGCTCGCTTTGTACTCCAGGGACAGCGCGCCATTAAGGAAAAGTCGATTCGTGAGATTCGACAAACAGCTATTGAGATAGTAAAACGCCGGGTAGAAAACGGATTTTATGCTGATAAGAAATTACTGTCAAAGATCGCTGGATCAATAGCTGACACAATTGACTATGAACGTTAACTAAGAGAACCGCACATGATAACAGTTACAATCGATAGCCGGGTCAAGCAAGTTGTTTCCAATATTAGAAATCTCCCGACCCCACCGATAGTCTTTCATCAAATCCAGAAAGTCATCAGCTCGCCAAACGCTTCGGCCACACAGGTGGCATCGATTTTAGCCGAGGACCCGGCTATGTCGGTCAAAGTTCTCAAACTGACCAACTCTGCATTTTATGGACTCTCGCGCGAGATTGATTCAGTCAAACAGGCCGTTGTGATTGTGGGCATGGAGGCCATCCGAAATCTCGTTCTCTCAGCATCGGTGCTTGAGATGTTCAAAGGGAAAAATGTCGACGAAGAATATCAGGAAAAATTTTGGAGACATTCGCTTGCGACCGCTTTTTGCAGCCGTATCCTTGCTCGAGCAATCAAAACCCGAGGGATTGTCGATCCCGATGCGGCATTCTCAAGCGGATTGCTCCATGACATCGGGAAAATTGTCGTCTGCGGATTTCTCCCTGATGCCTATCTGAAATTTAACGAAGAACGTATGAAGGACCGGGTGGCGCCCAATTATGAAATCGAGGAGCGTATACTGGGATACAACCACTGTCAGATAGGCACATTGCTGACAAGCCAGTGGAAGCTTCCTGCCAAGCTCATTGAGGCAATTACTTTTCATCATCATCCTCAACAGAGCACAGCCGCTGACTCCATGCCCTATCTCGTCAACCTTGCCAACTCGATCGCAAAGAAAACATTCTATAAAGATGAGGATGCCTTTCTGGTTGGCTCGCCAGATAAGGCCGTGATGGAATATCTTGATATTTCAGCCCATGAAATGGAAGCCTATGGGCAAATGCTTCATGATGAATACTTGAAGGCAGAGACGTTCATAACACTGGCCGGTCTCAATTGAGATTCGTATGAGTTTCGTCTTCACCCCTTCTATTCACCCCATGAATTTCCTAAGCTGCTAAATACCAACGGTTTCATCCTAACAATGGTCTAAAATAGCGATTGACATTCATCGTCGGTCGATTTATACTTTTCGTCCTGCCAACCAAAGAAAAGTTGCGGCAGATAGTTGAAAGTTAATGGGCGATTAGCTCAGATGGTTAGAGTACTTGCTTGACATGCAAGGGGTCACTGGTTCGATTCCAGTATCGCCCACCATTTGACATGACAGACAGAAGGCCGAAGTCTACAGGTTGCGGCTTTCTGCGAGAGTTACTCGATATGATAAGGAAGAATGTCGCAAGTTCAAATCCAGTTGCCCGACGGTTCAGTGCGGGACTATCAGGCCGGCACGACCGGCTATCAAATCGCTGAGTCTATTTCACCCCGGTTGGCTAAAGATGCTGTGGCTGTCAAGGTCGACGGCATAATCCGTGATCTCTCCTATCCTATTCCACAAAATGCCCCGGTCCAGATTTTGACTTTTGATTCTGCCGAAGGAAAAGAAGTCTTCTGGCATTCCAGTTCGCATATAATGGCACAAGCCGTACAGGAACTTTTTCCGGGGGTGAAACTTGCAATCGGCCCTCCCATCGACGAGGGCTGGTATTATGACTTCGATGTCGAAAAGCCCTTCTCACCCGAAGACCTTCTCAAAATCGAAAAGCGCATGGCTGAGATTGTCGAAGAAAATGCCCCATTCCGCTGCGAAGTAAAAAACCGTCTCGAATCAGTAGACTATTTTCGCAAAAGGAACGCACCGTATAAAGCCGAACTCCTAGAAGGGATCGAAGGCGAAACCGTCACATTCTATTATCAGTCGCGCTTTGAAGATTTATGCCGGGGACCGCATATCCCCAAAACTGGAATAATCAAAGCGGTCAAATTGATAGCCACCTCGGGCGCGTACTGGCGCGGCGATGAAAAGCGGGCGATGCTCCAGCGCATATACGGTGTTTCATTTCCCAAAAAAGCAATGCTCGATGAATATGTCCATCGCCAGGAAGAGGCCAAAAAGCGCGACCATCGCATGCTCGGCAAACAACTTGAATTGTACACCGTTACCGAAGAAGTCGGCGCCGGACTAATTCTCTGGCTGCCCCGTGGCTCGCGCATCCGAAACGAAATTGAAAATTTCTGGCGGGAAGAACATCAGCGTAATGGCTATGAATTGGTTTATTCACCGCATATCGCAAACAGGATTTTGTGGAAAAAAAGCGGGCATACCAACTTCTACACCGACAGTATGTTCGCTCCAATGGATGTCGATGAGCGCAAATATCAGCTTAAACCGATGAACTGCCCTTTCCATATTCAAATGTATAAAGCCCGGCACTGGTCGTATCGGGATCTGCCGCTCCGATGGGCGGAACTGGGAACAGTCTACCGTTACGAGAGAGCCGGGGTACTGCATGGACTCATGAGGGTTCGCGGGTTTACTCAGGACGACGCCCATCACTTTGTAACGCAGGAGGGAATGGAAGACGAACTTGTATGGCTCTTGCAATTCTGCGTCCACATTCTCAAGTCCTTCGGGTTTACAGACTACCAGATAAACATCTCGACCAAACCGGCCAAAGCTATTGGTGAAGATGCCGATTGGACGAGGGCAGAGAATGGTCTTCGCGGTGCATTGGAAAAATCTGGCCTTCCTTTTGGTATAAATGCCGGAGACGGGGCATTCTATGGTCCTAAGATTGATATTCTGATCAAGGACGCCATTGGACGAAGTTGGCAGTGCTCGACGATTCAGTTTGATTTCAGTCTGCCTGAGCGCTTCGATCTGACATATGTCAATCGCGATGGTCAACCCAAGCGGCCATATATGATTCATCGGGCATTGCTTGGGTCGATAGAAAGGTTTTTTGGCGTCCTAATTGAACATTATGCCGGTGATTTCCCGTTGTGGCTTGCTCCGACCCAAGTCAAGGTTTTGCCGATTACTGACGATCAAATCCCGTATGGCAAAGAACTGGTTGAAATGATGCGGAAGGACCGGATTCGGGCCGAAATTGACACTCGTTCCGAAAAAATTGGCGCAAAAATCCGCGATGCCGAATTGCAAAAGACGCCGTATATGTTTATCGTTGGTGGGCGCGAAGCCTCAGCCAACTCGGTCGCTGTACGAAAGCACGGCACAGGCGACATTGGGATTCAGCCGGCCGAAGCGGCTGTTAACATGATTAAGGAAGAAATTCTGAGCAAGGGAACCGCCACAAAAGGCAACTAAGAAATATCGGAGGAACGCATAGCAACTAAAGAAATTCGTATCAATAATCGCATCAAAGTGACACCCGTTCGTCTAATCGGATCTGACGGCGAACAAGTCGGCATACTGCCGACCGCCGAAGCCCTACAGCGGGCGCATGACCTTGGACTTGATCTTGTCGAGGTCTCTCCTGACAGCCGTCCGCCTGTTTGCCGGATAATGGATTTTGGGAAGTATAAATACGAGCTTTCCAAAAAGGACAAGACCGCCAAAAAGAAACAGCACACCTTCCAGATGAAGGAAATGCGTTACCGCCCCAAAATAGACGACCATGATTTTGATTTCAAGACCAAACATCTGCGGGAATTTTTGCTTTCCGGCTGTAAAATCCGGGCGATGGTCATGTTCCGGGGCCGCGAAATGGCCCATGTGGAATTCGGGCGCGCGATTATGGATAGGATAATCAAAGAGCTATCAGATATTGCCAATGTCGAAATGGAACCCAAAATGGAAGGGCAGACCATGGCGACAGTTATGAATCCCAAGCCGGACATAATGAAAAAAGCGCATAAACCCAAGGCGGACAGCAAAGATGAGCTGGTTGGTGGCGAGGCTCACAATGCTGACGACAACGAGGTTGGGGCTGAAATTGGTGCGAAAAAAGAATAATAATCATCATTATTCTTTTGCGCGGTTTTATGGAAGCTTGTATATTAAAAATCTGTCATAAAATGACAGCTTGAATAGAGTAGAATTATTTGGTCTGAGAAATAGAGGATTTACGATGCCGAAACTGAAAACCAAACGCGCGGCGGCTAAGCGGTTCAAAAAAACCGGAAGCGGCAAAATCAAGCGCCGCAAAGCGTTTGCCACGCATATCCTGACGAAGATGACCTCCAAACGGAAACGGAATCTTCGCAAACAGGCCTTGATTTCAAGCGCCGATTGGAACACAGTTTCCCACATGTTGCCGTATTAGGCACGGCATCGTTATAGTCACGAAGGAGAAGTTGAGCAATGCCACGCGCAAAAAATAATGTCGCTGCCCATCAGAGACACAAAAAAATTCTCGAAAGAGCCAAAGGAAATATGAACGGTCGTGCGAATCTTTATCGCACTGCCCTCGAAACCGTCCATCGCGGTCTCCGTTATGCCTACCGCGACCGCCGCGTGCGCAAACGCGAGTTCCGCCAGTTGTGGATTGCTCGTATCTCCGCCGCCGCTAAAATGAACGGCACAAATTATTCGACCCTGATGAACGGCCTTAAAAAAGCTGGCGTCACACTCGATCGTAAGGCGCTTGCCGATATAGCCGCGCGCGATATGGCTACATTCTCGTCGCTGGCTCAAATGGCGGCGGCCAGCCATTAAGGCGGCGAGCCGTTAAATAATTTCTGATACCTATGTCGCTCTCTGACGAGGTGAATACATTAGAAGCTCAAGCTCTCGAGCGAATCGGTACTGCCGGTTCGCTCGAATCGCTTAAAGAACTTGAGATCCGCTATCTTGGCCGTAAAGGCGAACTCACCGAAATCCTCAAAAGCCTCAAAGACCTCTCTGTCGAAGAGAAGAAGACAACCGGGGCCAAAGCAAATGCCGTCCGATTGCTTTTGGCTGAAAAAATAGCCGAAGCTTCTGCGCAGTTTGAAACCAAAACATCTGATTCGTCCTTTGATCCGACTTTGCCCGGAACAGGCCAGAAGATTGGCGCGATTCATGTGGTCAATCAGGTTATGGGCGAAATCTGCCGGACATTTTATGGTATGGGATTCGAGATTGCTCATGGCCCGCATATAGAAACCGATTATTATAATTTCGAGGCGCTGAACTTTCCGCCCGACCATCCCGCGCGCGATATGCAGGATACATTCTTTGTCGATGGGGGACGGCTATTGCGAACGCACACAACTCCGGTGCAGGCTCGTGAACTTGAACGACGCAAAGATCTCAAGCCGCCCATTAAGATTATTACTCCAGGCAAGACCTTTCGCAACGAAGCCGTTTCCACCCGCGCCCATGTTTCATTTCATCAGGTCGACGGCTTTCTTGTCGATGAAGGAGTCTCAATGGCCGACCTCAAAGGCGCGCTGGTTGCGTTCTGCCATTCCTTTTTCGGCGAAAAACTCAAACTCAAATTTCGTCCGTCATACTTTCCTTTTACAGAACCGTCAGCCGAAGTCGACATATCGTGTTTTCTATGTAGCGGCAAAGGCTGCCAATTGTGCAAATATTCAGGGTGGCTGGAAATTCTCGGATGCGGCATGATCCATCCGAATGTGCTTGAGCGGGCGGGATATGATTCAGAAAAATACACCGGCTATGCCTTCGGAATGGGTGTGGAACGGGTGGCGATGCTCAAATACAAAATCAATGACATCCGCCTCTTTTTCAATAACAATGTCCGCTTCCTCCAGCAGTTCAAGTAAATATGAAGCTTTCGTATAAATGGCTCAAAGAACTCACTGGTGTCCAGTGGTCCGCGCAGGAAATGGCCGACCGACTGACTCTGTGCGGAACGGCCGTAGAGGAAGTAGAGTCGACTGCTAAATATCTCGACAATATAATTGTCGGCGAAGTTATTTCACTCTCTCCTATCGAAGGCGCAAAATCGATACAGAAAGCTGTAGTCAACACTGGCATAGCCCACGTTGAGGTTGTCTGCGGAGCGCCCAATGTCGCAGTCGGACAAAAAATCCCATTCGCGCAAATCGGCGCCAAAGTATCTGGCGGTCTTGAGATAAAAAAAGTAACAATCCGAGGCGTTGAATCAAGCGGCATGATCTGTTCTGAGTCAGAACTCGGCATTTCACAGGATCATGCCGGTATTATGGTCTTTGATGCCTTGGCTCCGCTCGGGACACCTGTTGCAGATTATCTGGACTATGATGATTATATTCTTCATTTTGAATTGACACCTAACCGCGGAGACTCCATGTCCGCGCTTGGCATCGCCCGAGACTTGGCGGCCCTGTCAAAAGTTAAAGTCAAACGCCCCGAAATAGCCCTGCGTCCTTCTGCAAAAAAATCCTCAGATTACATAAAAGTCTCAATCGAAGATAGCGCGGCTTGTCCGCGCTTCACGGCACGGGTCATTCGAAATCTCAAAATTGGCCAATCACCGTGGTGGGTTAAAAAGAAATTGCTCACAGCCGGCATTCGTCCGATTTCAAATATAGTCGATGTCACCAATCTGGTCATGCTCGAAACCGGAAATCCCCTCCATGCCTTTGACCTTGATAAGTTTGGCTCAAACGAAGTCGTTGTTCGACGCGCCAAGGACGGCGAGGAGTTGCTGACGCTCGATGGAAAAGTCCGCAAGCTGACACCCGAGGTTCTTCTCATCACAAACGGAAAAAAGTCAGTTGCCGCGGCGGGGGTTATGGGCGGCTTTGATTCGGAAGTCTCTGCTACGACAACAAATCTTCTCCTCGAAGTTGCCTATTTCAATCCGAGTGTCATCAGAAAAAGCCGCAAACAGCTTGAACTTGTCTCCGAAGCCTCGGCTCGCTTTGAAAAAGGAGTTGATCCAAACGGCGTGACCTATGCATCCGAATGGGCATCGTATCTTTTTCAGGAGCTGTGCGGCGGCGAAGTCTGCGATGGGGGAGTCGACACCTATCCCGCCGCGATTTTTCCACTGAAAATATCCCTGCGTCCAAAACGCTGCAATGCGATTCTTGGCACCCAACTTTCAAACGAGCGCATGGCCGAGATTCTCTCTTTGCTTGAGATGCAGGTGGAGGGAAACGAGCTATTGAATGTCACAGTACCGACATTCCGACCAGACATAATCCGCGAGATTGACCTCATCGAAGAAATTGCCCGGATCGAAGGGTATGCTCAGATTCCGGATGCGAAGTCAAACATCGGCCCACTATACACACCGACTCATCGTGATGACAGATTTCAGGATGAAATTAGACATATTCTCACAGCGGCGGGATTCGATGAAATAGTCGGTCACGGTCTTGCTAACGCCGCTTCGGCAAAGGCTGTCTGCCCAGCGCTTCCTCAAGTCAAAATCCTGAACCCGGTATCCGAGGAATTGAATATTGTTCGCAACAGCCTGTTGACCACGACTTTGGAAGCTGTCGCCCACAACTATGCCCACCGCAATTTAGACCTTCGCCTCTTCGAGATAGGGAAGACCTATTCTCCGCCCATCAATGGTACTTGGACAGAGGAAGACAAACTTTGCCTCGCCGTCTCAGGAGAAAAATCCGGTAACTGGCGCGAGAAGCCGCGTCCGCTCGATTTTCATGATATCACCGGAGCTCTCGAATCACTGTTTGGTCATTTTTACTTTCCGTTAATAACATTTGAACCGTCGAAAATAGACTCCCTTGATCCTTCCTGCTCTTTTTCCGTCACGCTTGACTCCAAAGCCATCGGCTTCATCGGCCAGATAAAAGCCGAACTGACTAAGCGGTATTCAATCAAGGGAGTTGTTTTTGCAGCGGAATTGTCTATTGCCCCCCTCATGCGCGCAGGCAGACCCCTGACCGAATTCGCCCAGCTTCCAATTTATCCTTCGGCGCCCCGCGATCTTGCTTTAATAGTTGACACAAGCGTCAAGGCAGCCGATATTGTATCCACGGTCAAAGAAGCCGGAGGCACAATCGCACAGTCCGTCTCAATCTTTGACCTATACGTTGGAAACCAAATACAGCAAGGGAAGAAATCAGTCGGTGTGACTATTGAATATCGTTCACATGAACGAAGTCTTTCAGGCGAGGAAGTCGATACTGCCCAGGCAAGTGTTATCGCCGCTCTGAAAGCAAAGTTCACGGCTGAGATTAGAGAAAAATAGATAACGAGAAAAGCGGATACCATGTCTGACGCTTTACATTTGGTCGAATCGAAACTCGACAATCTCCTGACTGCGCTTGAAACGCTCAAAAAAGAAAACACTGTTTTGAGGCGTGAAAATCGTGCCCTCAAAACCGAACTTGGCAATCTTCGCGATCGATCTGAAAAGGTCCGGCTTATGTCCGGTGACCGCCAAGACTCGATGAAATTGAAGTTGGAGACCGTTATGAGCCATATTGATGAGCTTGAACGGCTAATCATTTAGTTTTTTTTCTTGACTTATCCCCCTCCAAGTGTTATAAATGCCGGCAAGATAGCAGGATAAGAGAATACAGTCATGCTTGATATGTCGGAACAGCAGTCTAAACACGCGATCGAAAACACAGTTGTCGTCAAAATATGCGGAGAAGAGTATCCTATAACCGGATACAGTGACCCCGCTTATATCTCCAAAGTAGCCGAATATGTCGATGAAAAAATGCGCCTTGTTGCGCTTAACTCACGAAATAAAGCTCGTGATAAGGTAGCTATTTTGACCGCTTTGTCGATTGCCTCTGAGCTTTTGGAAAATTCGGATCGTCTATCCGAATCGCGCCAAGGGGTCGATTCACGTCTCGGGGTTCTCCTGAACCGCCTCGACGCTGCTCTCACCGATGGTCCGTCGACTCAAAGCTGAGCTTCGGATTTTTTTAAAACCGTCTGTATTCTCTTTATCCTCTCAAATTGTGAATATATAAAACACGTCCCGCAATGACTGTGCGGGATGGGAGGCAGCGATGACTAACACAGTACTGCTCATTCTCGTAGCCCTTGCTGTCGGCATTGTCGGCTTTGTGCTGGCATGGATTCTTGCGCACAAAGTCGGCGAAAAGAGCGTCGGTAAGGCTCATGTCGACGCAAAACGTATTTTGTCCGAGGCCGATAAACAGGCTGAAATGCGCAAAAAAGAAGCCATTCTCGAGGCCCGTGAGGACTTCTTAAAGGTAAAGACTGCCTTTGAACGCGAAGCCGAAGAAAGACGGCGAGAGCTTGAACGATTTGAAAAGAAAGTCGACGAAAAAGAGACAGGCACCCAGAAAAGACTCGAAATTCTTGAAAATAAAGAACGGGATGTCGCTGGCCGTGACAAGGGCCTTCAGACCCGTGAAAAGGGGATAACTATACGCGAAACCGAACTCAGCCAAGTTATATCCTCGCAAAATGACAAACTCCAGCGCATCGCGCAGATGACTCCCGAAGAAGCCAAACGTCAATTGATGGAAAATATGCTTGGTGAAGCCAAAATGGAGGCCGCCGCCCATATCAAGGAAATCAAAGACAAAGCCGAGCAGGATGCCGATAAAGAATCCAAAGAAATTATTCTCCGTTCAATCTATCGCTGTGCCGCCGACCACACCATGGAAACGACCGTTTCGGTTGTTTCCTTGCCAGGCGATGATATGAAAGGGCGCATCATTGGACGTGAAGGCCGAAACATCCGCGCCTTTGAGACGGCCACCGGTGTCGATGTTATTGTCGATGACACCCCCGAAGCCGTTATTCTCTCCGGCTATGACCCCGTTCGGCGCGAGATCGCGCGAATGGCTCTTGAGAAACTCATAGTCGACGGCCGTATCCATCCAACCCGTATCGAAGAGGTTGTGGACAAGGCCAAAAAGGAAATGGAAGTGATTGTCCGTCAGGCAGGCGAGCAGGCCTGCTTTGAACTGGGCATCCATGGCCTGCATGCCGATGTCATACGCCTTCTCGGAAAGCTGAACTACCGTACATCGTACGGCCAAAATGTCCTCGGCCACAGTAAGGAAGTATCAATGCTCTGCGGACTCATGGCCGCTGAACTCGAGCTTGACGACGTCCTTGCCAAACGCTGCGGACTCCTGCATGACATAGGGAAAGCTATTGACCGCGAGACTGAAGGCACACATACTCAGATCGGCGCCGATTTCATGCGGCGATACAAAGAGAGCGACATTGTTATAAACGCAATCGAAGCTCATCATAATGATGTCCCTATTAACAGCCCTTATGTGATTCTTGTCCAGACCGCCGATGCCATCTCCGGCTCGCGTCCCGGCGCTCGCCGCGAACCGCTCGAAGCATACATCAAGCGTCTGCAACAGCTCGAAGAGCTTGCCGACAGCTTCAAAGGGGTGAGCAAAGCATACGCAATTCAGGCCGGTCGCGAGATTCGTGTTATTGTAGAAAATGATAAAATCGATGATTTAGCCTCACAAGTTTTGGCTTCGGATATAGCGGCAAAAATCGAAGCCGAGATGCAGTATCCGGGACAGATTAAAGTGACGGTTATCCGCGAGACCCGCGCCACCGAATACGCGAAGTAAGGGCAAGAACTCGCTGCCGCGTAAACGACTCGCCTTAATGTCATACTGGTGCAGGTCGCCGCAGTGGAGTATCCATCTTCTCTGATATTTGGTAGGTCAGTGATCCTTGTGATCCTGACGTCCGATATTCACCAAGGTAAAGGATACACCGCAAGCAGTGTGGTACAAGAATCAAAGCAGGCATTTTCAAAATGTCACCCCAGCGCCTGTCCGCCGCTGCGGGAAAGCTGGGATACATCTTCTCTCTATTCGTGTACCATACCGCTTACGGTGTGATCTTTTCTTTACCCTCTCCCTCTGGGGGAGGGTGAGGGCTTCTTTGCCCGCCTCAACATTCCCTCTTCATTGACTCCCCCTTCTTCCACCAACCTTGGACTTGACAAACATCCTCAATCTTCTCATAATTTCCCCACACAATGTGAAAGGAACTCAAGCATGCGCACAGGTAAAAACTCTCTCCTCATGGCCACCATGTTGTTTTTGGCCGCCTCAGTGGTATCGGCTCAGCCCAAGGCAAATGCTGCCGACACCGCAAACACAGCACTTCATACTCTCTTTGACGAGTATTGGCAGGACCAGCTTCGATTTTACCCTACATGGGGAACGTACCTCGGCGACAAACGCTACGACAGTCTGCTCGATGACGTTTCCTCGGAAGCGCGCTTACAAATCGAGACAGCCTATCGCGGCTACCTTGACCGACTAAAAAAATTCGACAAGAATTCACTTAGCGCTGAAGACCGGGTGAGTGTTGGAATTCTTGAACTTAAAATCAACGA
Organism: Candidatus Zixiibacteriota bacterium; assembly: GCA_034439475.1. NCBI lineage: Bacteria > Pseudomonadati > Candidatus Zixiibacteriota > Candidatus Zixiibacteriota bacterium. The sequence continues at coordinate 3,140 of JAWXAN010000025.1, read as the reverse complement.
GTCGTTTGACACCGACAAATTTAAAACCTACACAATGCCCATCAGCCAGCAAGGCGGCCCGCATATCGATTTTCCTGGTTTGCTGAGCATAATTACCTTTCAAACAACTCTCGATTATCAAAATTTCTTCAGACGCATGCAAGCCTTCCCGAATCAGATCGACCAGACCATCGCCAATATGCGCGAAGGGATGTCGCTTGGATTGGTTTCCTCGAAAGTAAATATCGAACCGGTTGTCGCGCAGATTGAATCCTTCATCGTATCCAACGCTCCAAAATCCGTCTTCTTCGAGCCCATCCAAAAAAACGAAGGAAAGCTCGACTTTGATGAAATCGAAATGTGGGCCGACAGTTATGACAAGGCGATCATGGAATCAGTCGTCCCGGCCTATGTGAAACTCAAAGACTTCATTGTAAATGAATACCTCCCAAAATGCCGAGCCGAGTTCGGGGTCTGGTCATTCGCCGATGGAAAAGAGCGCTACAATTGGCTCATCAAACGCCACACAACTCTTGCGCTCAACCCCGACGATATTGCAAAAACCGGACTGGCGGAACTTGAGAAGATTCATGCCGATATGGACGCCATTATTGCCAAAGTTGGTTTCAAGGGGAGTCGCACGGAGTTCATGGATTATCTCCACAAAGAACCTAAATTTTATTACACAACGGCGGATTCATTGATTGCAGGCTACGACAAAATTCTTCGCGATGTAGAAAAGAGAACAGCACAGCTTTTTGGTATTTTGCCTAACGCCAAATGCGAAGTCAAAGAGATCGAAGCCTATCGTGCGGCCGATGCCCCGACGGCCTATTACAGTGGAGCCGCCGAAGATGGCTCGCGCCCGGGATATTTTTACGCCAACACATACATGCTTGAAACCCGCCCCAAATATGAGATGGAAGCCCTTACCTACCATGAGGCAATCCCCGGGCACCACCTGCAGGGTTCAATCGCGCAGGAGCTTGAAGGCATACCCGAGTTTCGTAAAAATGAATGGTTTACCGCATACGGCGAAGGATGGGCGCTCTATAGCGAGCAGCTTCCCAAAGAGATGGGTTTGTACACCGATCCATATTCCGATTTCGGACGGCTAATCTATGATGCCTGGCGCGCGGCCCGTTTGGTTGTCGATGTCGGTTTGCATTACCACAAATGGGACAGACAGAGGGCGATTGATTTCATGAAAGAGAATTTTGGCGGGACGGAGCACAATATCGTCAACGAAGTCGACCGCTACATTGCCGACCCGGGGCAGGCGCTGGGCTACAAGATCGGCCAGTTAAAAATTCGTGAACTTCGTGCCCGTGCGGAAAAAGAACTCGGCGCCGCATTCAAAATAACCGAATTCCACGACCAGATATTAAACAGCGGCAGTGTGCCTTTGGAAGTTCTTGAGGAAAAGATTAATAACTGGATCGCCGGCAAACGCACAAGTTAGAGGGGAGAGCGAATAGCGATAGAAAGAGATCTACTCGAGCGATAACTTTGCGCCTGTCGTTGCGGGGAGCGGCTTCCAAGACGCTGGTAGCAATCTCAGTTCTCTCCCTTTTTGTCATTCCAGTCCGCCATGGCGGATCCGCCTGTGGTGGGAAAGCTGGAATCCAGCGGCTCTGATCTTTGGTAGGTCAGTGATCCTTGCGATCCTGACATCCTTTCCGTGCTGTCGGGCGTCTCTGCCCGACACCCTCCGATATTTTGTAGGTCAGCGATCCTGACGTCCGATATTCATTTCCGTGGTTAGTGTACGTCCCGCCACGCCTGCCCGCTGTGGTGGGGCGGACTCGAAAGCCCCGTGCACCAACTCCTGCACCCTGTCGTTGCGAGGGGCGAAGTGACGCGGCAATCTCATGTTCTCTTGAGTGTGCCCCGCAAAACCCATAAGAAAATACCTTGATAACATGTGCATGGTTAGGTATCGTTCCTGCTGTTCAAAACAAGCGGCAAAGCTGGTCGAACAACTATTTAAACGAAGAGCGATAAATGGACAATTCAGAGAAACTCGTAGTCACACCGAATTATTTAATGATCAGGGCATTAAAGCAGACACCGGAAGTTTTTAAACTATTCTTTGAGAGTAGCCTTGTCGCGGTAGGATGGAGCGAAATTGATTTCTCCCAAAACACATTGGAAGATATTTTTATAAAGGTCAAAGTCCAGTATTTTAAGAATGATAAGGCTTCTCAAAGCGTAAAAGGTAGGCGATTAGCCGCCATAAAACGCTTCAAAGCCATCAAAGAGGGTGATAGACTAATTATTCCGCATTTGACGTCCTTCAGGTTTGCTGAAGCAACTGCAAAGGTTCAGTATGACGAACAATCCGGTAATGACCTTGATCTGGCTAATCAAAGAGAAGTCAAATACCTAATGGCAAATGGTGAGTTTTTAGAAGTCCCCCGAAGCGCCTTCACAAGTAAATTGCAGTCCCGACTGAAAGTTCGAGGCTCAATTGTGAGAGATCTGAAAGACTTTAAGATCGAACTTGGTGAATTTTGGGATAGAGCTACTCAATCATTAGAACTTGATCCGCTCAAGAGAATGGAAATAAAGAACCTGAACTGTACTGCCGAGTTCCAAAGTGCGCTGCTCGACCGAATCCAAGGCCGCAAGTTATACCTGGAAGCGGGGGGACGAGGGCTTGAGAAATTAGTTCTGGAGCTCTTATTTCTAGATGGTTACAAGGCCAGAATTCAATCAACATCGGCATCTCATGGACCAGGTGATGTCGACATTCTGGCTACTAAGAATAGTCACCAGCCAGCCGAAAATTTATGTATACAGATCAAACATCATCATGGGTCTACATCCGCCTACGCGGCTGAACAATTAATCAACGCAAGAAAGCAATACTCCCCGTGTACCCTTCGAGTCGTTACATCTGCTAAGCCTGACACAAAGTTGAAAGTGTTGTGTGAGCGAAACAGCATAGAACTTTGGGATGGCCAAAAATTAGTTGAGTGGATTTATAGCTTGCTGGACAAAATTAGCTCCGACACAAAATTAAAACTAGGCATTGCTGATGCGCCAATGTTATTGGATATTTGACGTCAATTGATGAATGATAAACACATCAATTGCGTGGTAAGGAGAATGTGAGCTTGATGAGGTCGAATCTCTGCTCGAAGCCCCCCTACCCAAAT